>DASVST010000319.1:0-18770 GCA_036387965.1 Segetibacter sp.
CAAAGATGCAAACGGTGCTTTTAACAATTTTAAAATAGGTGGCGCAGGCAATAATTTAATCTTGGATAAGCAAGGACCTTCTATAAAAGCATTTTTAAATGATGAGAAATTTGTTGATGGTGGACTGGTAAATGAAAGCCCGGTGCTTATTTTAAAGCTGGCGGATTCTTCCGGCATTAATACTGTTGGAACAGGAATAGGCCATAATATTACCGTGATAATTGATGGAGATGAGAGAAATCTATTGGTTTTGAATGATTTTTATGAGGCAGACATAGATAGTTATCAAAGAGGAACAGTTAGGTTTCAATTGCCGGTTTTATCTAATGGTCCACATACGCTCAAAATTAAAGCATGGGATGTAGCAAACAACTCAAATGAGGTTGAGCTGCAACTCGTTGTCGCAAAAAAAGAGCAATTGCAACTGCAGCATGTTCTTAATTATCCCAACCCTTTTACAACAAATACGAAATTTTGGTTCGAACATAATCAACCTGGAAGCAGCCTTATTGTACTTATTCAAGTCTATAGCGTGTCCGGCAAGCTTGTTCACCAGATTCAGCGCATTGTTAACAGCGATGGAAACCGGAGTGACGATATAGAATGGGATGGAAAAGATATTTATAACAACAAACTCGCAAGAGGTGTCTATATTTATAAAATATCCGTTACAGGTAGTGACGGTAAAACAGTAGTGAAGATGGAGAAATTGTACTTATTGTAGAATATTTATTGGTTAATAGAGTTTCAACTAAAGTTGACCTTTTAAAATATTCTTCTATTTTTACAAACTTTAATAAAAATCGATGAAATCGACATTGAAAACTGCTACTGCTTTATTTTTTGCTTTAATCATTACAAACATTTCAACGGCGCAAACTACAGATCGGATTAACGTCGTTACTTCTGCCGTTCCATTTTTACGTATTTCTCCTGATGCCCGTGCAGGTGGTATGGGCGATATTGGTATCGCTACAACACCAGATGCAACATCATCATTCTGGAACTTAGCTAAAACACCTTTTGCTACGAGTCGTACAGCAATCGCTGCAACATATACGCCCTGGTTAAAAGATCTTGGTCTAAACGACGTATATCTTGCTTCATTAGCTGGTTATTATAAAATAGATGAGCAGGCAGCTGTATCATCATCTATTCGTTATTTCAGCCTTGGCAACATTCAGTTTACAGACTTTGCAGGTAATAATTTACAATCATTTCGTCCACGTGAGTTTTCATGGGATGTAGGTTATAGTAGAAAATTGAGTCCTCAACTTGGTTTAGGAGTTGCATTGCGCTACATCAACTCAAATCTTGCAGGTGGACAAGCTGTAAATGGCGTTTCATATAAAGCAGGCAATGCAGTTTCTGGTGATCTGTCCCTGTATCACACAGGCGATCCTGAAACAGGAGCGGGTTGGAACTGGGGTGTGGTATTAAGTAATCTTGGTTCTAAGATATCTTACACCAGCGACGCTACACAAAGGGATTATATTCCTGCAAACCTTGGATTAGGTACTGCTTACACTTCCATCATTGATGAAAGTAATAGAATTACTTTCGGTCTTGATCTAAATAAATTACTTGTACCTACACCGCCTATTGCTACAGGCGATCCGGCTATAGACGATCCAAACTTAATGGAGTACCGCAATAAGAGTGTTATCAAAAGCTGGTTCAGCTCATTTGGTGATTCTGGTGGTATTGGCGAAGAGTTAAAAGAATTTCAGGGTTCATTAGGAGCTGAATACACTTATATGGATCAATTTGCTTTTCGTGCAGGTTATTTTTATGAGAACAGAAACAAAGGAAATCGAAAGTATTTCACTTTAGGCGCCGGTATAAAATACAACGTTTTTGGTTTGAATTTTTCTTACTTGATTCCTTCGGGCAACGGTGTTAACCGTAATCCATTATCAAACACCTTACGTTTTAGTTTGTTGTTTGATCTTGATGGCACTCAAGCGGGTACCACAACTACTCAATAGTATTTTTCTTTAGCCATAGAAGAGCGGAGGTATCATATCTTCGCTCTTTGTTTTTGCCCCAACTCATAGAGATCTTAAGATTTCAAACACCAGTTTATTAACTCCCCTTCAGGGGTCAAATTTTATCTATGTATCGCATTGGTTCAGGTATAGATTTTCATCAGTTAACAGAAGGAAGAGAGCTTTGGATTGGTGGTGTAAATATCCCACACACAAAGGGAGCATTAGGGCACAGTGATGCAGATGTTTTACTACACGCAATATGCGATGCCTTACTTGGTGCATTATGCCTTGGAGATATTGGCGTTCATTTTCCTGACACTTCATCAGAATTTAAAAACATAGACAGCAAAATTCTTTTGCAACGAACTTATAGCCTGATTTCGAATGAAGGTTACAAAGTTGTAAATGTTGATTCTACCCTATGTTTAGAGGCGCCAAAAATAAAACCTCATGTTACATCAATGCAGCAGGTTATTGCTAATATATTAGTGATCACAGAAAAGGATGTTTCTGTAAAAGCCACTACTACAGAAAAAATGGGTTTTGTAGGAAGGGAGGAAGGCTTGGTAGCCTATGCAACTGTGCTCCTTCAGAAGATAATGTGAATTGGTGATTTTTAACATTATCACTTTCCCCACTGTAAAGCGTTACACACTCAAATAGTTACATTTGTCACTGTGGAAAAACTTAACATCCGAATCATAAACAAGTCAAACAATCCTTTACCTGCATATGCAACAAAGGGATCTTCTGGCATGGATTTGAGGGCAAGCCTTGATGAAGAAGTAACTTTGAAACCACTTGAAAGAAGATTGATATCGACCGGTTTATTTATTGAGTTGCCGATGGGGTACGAAGCACAGGTAAGGCCACGAAGCGGTCTTGCAATAAAGAATGGTTTAACTTGTCTGAATAGCCCCGGTACAATAGATGCTGATTATCGAGGTGAGATAAAAGTGATCCTGATCAATCTTTCAAGCGAAGCGCAAAATATAAATACCGGAGACAGAATTGCGCAAATGATAATACAAAAAGTAGAGCAGGTTAATATAATAGAAGTAGGAGAGTTAAATGAAACTGAAAGGGGAGAAGGTGGTTTTGGTCATTCAGGTAAACAATAAACATGATGAAATTTATAGCTATAGTCGCCTTAATCTTATGTGTATTCGCTTGCCGGCCCGCCAAAAAAGTACAGAAAATACAGGAGGCAATTTCAAAGATTGACACTCCGTCTGTAACTGTTCGGGATAATAAAAACGCGGCAGACTCAATAAGGAAAGTGAGAGAAGTTTATAGCAATGTTTTTAAGAATAAAATAGAGTTCAAAACCTTTTCTGCAAAAGTAAGAGTCGAATATGACGGTAAGGAAGGTGGAGATGAGGCTACAGCCTTTATTCGTCTCGAGAAAGACAAAATGATGTGGTTATCGCTGCGCGGAGCTTTAGGTATAGAAGGTTTCAGACTTTTAGTTACAAGAGATAGTGTGAAGGTGATGAATCTGTTACAGAAGCAAGTACAATATCGAAGCATAAACTATTTGCAAGAGATAACACAACTACCATTTGACTTTAAAACACTCCAGGATTTAATTGTCGGAAACCCGGTGTTTGTTGATAGTAATATCGCATCATATAGAATTAACGGAAATGATGAATTGCTTGTACTGATGATAGGAGATCTGTTTAAACACCTGATAACATTGGACAATTCAAACTATAGAGTAATACACAGCAAACTTGATGATGTTGATATTGAAAGAAATCGTACTTGCGCTATATCATTTAATGATTATGAAACAACATCCGGCTTTGCTTTTGCAACCAAAAGACGAATTTCTGTTGCAGAAAAATCCAAGCTCGACATTAACTTAGATTTTAAGCAGTATGATTTTAATAAACCGGTAACATTCCCGTTTACAGTACCAAAGAATTACAAAATAGCTAAGTAGAAATGCCTAATAAAAATCTTACCGTTATGCTTAAAAAACTCTTTTTCTTTTTCATTCTTTCTGCTCTGTCGTTTACTTCTTTTGCTCAACAAAGCAAAGAAGAGTTAACCAGAAAGCAGCAGCAATTAATGAGAGAGATTGGTGATTTAAATAATACGCTGAAGGAGATACGAAAAAGCAAAAAACAATCACTTGCAGAACTTGAGATTTTTAAAAGAAAAATTCGCGCAAGAGAAGAATTAATTCAAGGGATAAACAGAGAAGTAAAGGGGCTTGACAACAATATTTATTTATCAAGCCTGGAGATAAACAAGCTACGTAAACAACTTGATACACTGAAACATGAATATGCACAAAGTCTTGTTTTTGCATATAAGAACCGAAGCAATTATGACTATCTAAATTTTATATTCTCTGCTTCCAGTTTTAATGATGCGATAAAAAGAATTACTTATTTAAAAAGTTACAGGCAATACAGAGAGAAGCAGGTTGAGAACATCAACAAGACACAGCAGATGATTGAACAAAAAATTGCTTCGCTTAACAATAGCAAAACTGAAAAGAGTGTTGCTTTGCAAAACCAGGGAAAGGAGTTGCAGGTACTTGAAACAGATAGAAAGGAACAAGACAACGTAGTAGCAAAGCTTAAAAGTAAAGAAGGTGATATAGCGCAGGAGATTAAGAAGCGTGAAAAGGTAAGGCAGCAAATGAGAAATGCTTTAGCTACTATAATAAGGCGTGAGCAGAAGGAAGCAATGGAGAGAGCACGAATAGCAAAACAGAAAGAAGATGAGCGTATACGGAGAGAAAGAGATGCAGCAATTGCCGCCAGACCTGCTAATCCAAAAGTAGCTCCGAAGACAGAAGAAAGAAGAACTGAAACAGCAAAGCCAAAGACCAGCAGACCATACAGTACATTTGAATCAACTGAGGAGGGAAGGTCTGAATCAATAAGTTTTGAAAGTGGCAAAGGAAGATTGCCGTGGCCGGTGGATGCAGGTTATGTATCAATTCACCAGGGAACCTATTCTGTGCCCGGAACTCAATTAAAAGGTGTAAGTGACGGAATTGTTATTTCATTACCTGTTGGCTCCACAGTTAAGGCAATAGCAGATGGTGAGGTTGCACAAGTGTTTGATTTAGGAGGAGAACAGGCAGTCTTTGTTCGTCATGGTAAATACTCCACAACTTACAGTCATTTATCTTCAGTAAACGTGAGCCGCGGCCAAAAGGTAAGAGCCGGAACTCCAGTGGGCAGATCTGCAGCAAACGATGAAGGTGAGGGTGAAGTTTTATTTATCATTATGAATGAAAAAGGAGCTTTTCTAAATCCTGAATCATGGTTGAGAAGAAGATAATAAAAAACAATCTTCTTTAGTTCCTGATAGGCTTCCCCGCTTTCAAAACACTCTGAATTCTTTCAAGTGTTTTTCTTTCGCCACAAAGGCTGAGGAAGGTTTGTCTCTCAAGGTCAAGTAAATACTGTTCAGTAACCAACGTTGGTTCGCTTAAATCTCCACCACACATTACATAAGCAAGTTTACGTGCAACTAATGCATCATGTTCCGTTGCGTAATTAGCTTTGGTCATACCGTTAATACCAGCATATAAAGCACCAAGTGCACTTCTACCAAGAACTTTAATATCAGTACGTTGAACTGGAGTTGTATAACCTTCATCATACATTTCTAAGACTGCTTTTTTAGCTTCTGCTAATCGTCTTTCCTGGTTCATCACAATTCTATCGAAACCTTTTCTAAACACGCCAATTTCAAAACCTTCAAACCCACTTGTGGCAACCTTTGCAGTTGCAATGTTGAAAAATCGTTGCTTTAAGGTATTCGTTTCTGGTTCGTCCTCATGCATTTCATCACCGGCACGGAGTGTAAATTCTTTTGTTCCACCTCCGCCTGGAATTAATCCGACACCCAGCTCAACCAAGCCGATATAAGTTTCTGCAGCGGCACAGATTTTATCCGCATGTAAATTCATTTCGCAACCGCCGCCTAACGTTAATCCATGAGGAGCGATAACAACAGGGACAGATGAATAACGAACCCGCATCATACTGTTTTGAAACATACGAATAGCAAGATCAAGCTCATCATATTCCTGTTCTATTGCAAGCATGAAGATCATTCCAACGTTTGCTCCGGCACTGAAGTTTGGTCCGTCATTCCCGATAACCAAACCTTTAAACTTTTCTTCCGCAACAGCGATAGACTTATTGAGTCCTTCTAACACTTCACCGCCAATGCTGTTCATTTTAGTCTTCCACTCAAGTCCAATAACATCATCACCTATATCGTACAACGAACATGCACTGTTCTTCCAGACAAGTTTTTCTTTATGGTTATTAAGGATGAGAAATGACTCTCCACCGGGAATCGGCTTATAAGATTTTGATATTGAATCATAGTATAGCCGCTTGCCATTCTCCACTTTGTAAAAAGATGTTGAACCACTCGCTATCATTTCGTCGACCCAGTTAGCAACTTGAAACCCTGCAGCTTTCATAGCATCAACAGTCTTCACAACACCTACAACATCCCAGCTTTCGAAAGCTCCAACCTCCCAACCGAATCCTGCTTTCATGGCGTCATCAACCCTAAAAATTTCATCGCTTATTTCAGGCACACGATGAGAAATGTAAGAGAACAAATTGTAATGAAAGAGCCTGTAAAATTCGCCTGCCTTATCCTGCGAAGCAGATAGGATTTTTATTCTTGTCTTTAGATCGTCAACAGGTTTGGCAGCTTCAACAGATGCAAACTTTGGTTTTGTACGAGGTACATATTCTAAGGTCTTTAAGTCCAAAACATGTATCTCTTTCTCACCTTTCTCGTTACGAGTAGCCAGCTTTTTGAAAAACCCCTGGCCTGTTTTATCACCCAACCAATTGTTTGAAACAATCGTATCTAACCATGTTGGAATATTAAAGATATCTCTCGCTTCATCGTTGCGACAATTATCTGCAACACCTTTTGCAACCTTCACTAAAGTATCTATCCCAACAACATCTGCAGTTCTAAATGTTGCCGACTTAGGACGACCAATTATTGGGCCCGTTAACGCATCAACTTCATCAATCGTCAATCCTAATTTTTCCACCAGACCAAAAATGGACATGATGCTGAAAACACCAATTCTGTTTGCAATAAACGCAGGTGTGTCTTTAGCAAGAACAGTTGTTTTTCCTAAATGCAAATCGCCATAGTTCATCAAAAAATCAACGACGGATATGCCAGTATGAACGGTAGGTATAATCTCTAACAACCTTAAGTAACGTGGAGGATTAAAGAAATGCGTTCCACAAAAATGTTTCTTAAAATCATCGCTTCTTCCTTCAGCCATCATGCTTATTGGTATGCCTGAAGTATTCGATGTAACCAATGTTCCCGGCTTCCTATATTTTTCAACTTCAGTAAAAATCGATTGTTTAATATCAAGGCGTTCAACAACAACTTCAACTATCCAGTCGCAGTTTGCTATGTCCTTTATGTTGTCTGTAAAGTTCCCTGTGGTAATACGCTTCACAACATCTTTTGTATAAACCGGTGACGGATTACTTTTTATTGCAGATGCCAATGCCTCATTAACGATCCTGTTTTTTACGGTGGAACTCTCAAGAGATAAACCTTTTGCCTGTTCAGTTGCATTTAATTCTTTAGGAGCAATATCGAGCAACAAAACCTGTACGCCTGCACCGGCAAAATGACAAGCAATTCTGCTACCCATAACACCACTTCCAAGTACTGCAACTTTCTTGATTGTCCTTTTCATTTTGAGATTTTTTTTCAACAGCTCTTTTGAAGCAGTGCCGACACATGCAAAATCAATACTGAATAAATAGTTGTTTAACTAACTAATTAATGAAATTAGTAAAAATTAATTAAAATAAATGTGAGCAATTACATATTCCAGAGAGTGAAGGCTATTAGGAATTTTTTGTAGAAACTAAAAATCAAAATGAATAATAAGCGGGCACACACGTAGCTAGCTACAAAGTTTAAAAGCCAACGAAAGCCAAACAATCTTTTGAAAGTTATATATAGCCAAAGAGTGAAAAATATAATGTGTATAGCTTCAAAACCTTTGTATAATCCAAAAAAAATATTAGAGAAAGAAGATAGCCATTCATTATATAGACCTAAAGAAACTGTCTTGTAGGGTAAGGCAGAAAAAGTGGTACTTCCGAACCATTTTAAAGGTGCAAATGAGATTAACTGTAGTAATGAATGAAGCAGTAGGTTGAAACTAAGGAAATGAGTTGCTAAGATTAAAGCGCCGCCAAAATGAGATAGCCTCTTAAAGAACAGTCCATAGAAGAGTAAAGCGAATACAGGGATTAGTACAAAAATTAAAGTTTTGGAGTACAAAGTAACTTTTGCATTATACGTAGTTATGTAGAGGGCCTCGTTTAATGTTAAGTTACCGGTAGTCGTACTATCTGTAAGCTGCGAAAACACCCTTTCCCGTCGCATTACACTGTCATTGGTGAAATGAACGAACGTGTTTTTATTCAACCTTTCTAAACTCTTGCCAACAAGGTTGTCGTATGGCTTAGCCCATTTCAAAAAAGGGTAATAGCTAAGATTGTAACTGTTGTAATCGCCTATAGAAGGAGTATAATCAGTTCTCCCAAAATAAGTAACAACTACATAAAAAAAGATATTTACGACGATAAATAGCTGCAAAGGCTTGGCATATTTAACTCTGACCCCGCATAGGTTTTCCTTAGTTATAAAACCTGGTTTTGCTATTGTATACCAAATGCTCTTTAGAACCTTGTTTTCAAAATGAGTAAATATATCAACTGCCTGGTGTAAAAAATATTTGAAACTAAGTTGCGATGGATGAAAAACTTTTTCTCCGCAATTATTACAGGTTTTACCAGTAAACTCATTTCCACATGTAACACATATATGCTTCGTATTTAATGGAGGGAGTTTTACTGACGTTATATGGAGCTTTCCAGGCATGTATTCAAATAAAGTTATATTGGAAATATACTGTTCAATTACCGTACATCAAAAAGGCTATCAAATTTCAAATTTCTAAAGGTTTTAATTTACTTCTTCAATCTTGTGTAGTTGATAAATTCAAAATTGTTGGTATGAAAGAATAAGGTATTCTTTCCAGGCAATCCCCTAAAGAAGGTTTCTGCTTCATTTACATCCCTCACATTTCTGCAAAAACGTTTCCGGTAGTAAGTCAGTATCAAAGACATTTCGGGAGTATCAATAAAAATATAATCTTCCGGTATTGCAGTGATTTTTATCTTTTCACCTAATTCTTTAAAGTATGAATATGATTGTCCGTCTTAAGGCTAATTCTTTAAAACATTCACTTTTCTAACACCATAGACGTCCTTTATATAACCAAGATTAAATTCGTTTTCGAAATAAATAATTGGGGGAGGCTTCACAATAATATCTCTTAGTATCCGCCTGTCTAATAAAGGGTAATGTTCTTTTACTTTTTTTATAATTGCTGTTTCATAATCATAAAATGTCACTTCCTGCTGTTTACTTTGTTTTGCTTTCCTAAACACAGCAAGCCGATCTTCCATAATCTCATGATACAAGAAACCTGACAACAGCGTGTCTGTTACTTTTTTGAGGTTTGCGGTACAGAAAATCAAGATCCCCAGTAAGAGGTACCGGTATCTTAACAGCCTAGAACTATTTGCTACCATCTCATCAGTTTTAGCACTAATCAAAACTGACACAAGACCCAGAAGCATTATGCTGTACAAAAAACAAATTATGTTTTCTGAACGTAAGGGGATTGAGCCGTTTGCGACATATAATACGGGTATATAAATTAATAAGCCGCTTAAAAAATAAAATATGAAGAGGTAAGCAGAGGGTATTATCCTAAGTTGATGAAGCAATTTCGATGCAAAAGAGGTTCTTTTCAACTGCTGACATATAAAGAAGAGTAAAAACCACCATAATGGTTCTTTTAGGAAGTACCAGTGCAGAATTATAAACTTAATGAACCCAATACTGATTATAGAGAAAATGGAACTTTGAGCATGAAGAGATGCCCGGTGAATAATACCTGGGCCGAAGAGTAAAAAACACGCACTAAAAAAATTTACACCATATAAAACTAAAATATATGAGGATACTTTTCTGAATTTATAGTACCAAAAAATAACTGCACCAGTTGAAGCAACGAGAGCATACAGGGTTATTACTTCATTGCATCCATTCAGCAAAACGACCATGACCGCTGCTATTACCAGATGAATGTTTTTTTTTACAGGTTCGAAGTGAAATTTAGCGATAAAGCCTATAAAAAGGACTAGTAATATTAATGGCACCTGGTAAGTAATTGCACTTGAAAACCAATAAAAGGCAGTAACAGGTTCAGGGATTATATTAATTTCATAAATAAGCAAAAGCAGTGATACAATTATTAAAGTTGCTAAAGAGAGACGTTCGTTTAAGAGAAATTTGTTTATCTGCATTAAACAAAATAGCCACGACAAAATCGTTAATAAGAACAGTAGGAGTGTATGCAAATAATAATGAGAGTACAGGAAGCCATTGTAGGAAAAAGCCGTGCTGATGAAAGTAGCGAAATATCGGCCTGACCAATTCAGGTAAAAGTGGCTTTGCAACTCCAGGAAATTATACTTTTCACTCTTGGTAATAATTACGTAATCATCGGCAGAGGGGAAATTCCAAAAACAGAATAGGAAAAATGGAATAAGGAACACTATAACAGCACAAAGAAGAAATGTTCTGTTGTTTATAATTCTTATAAACGATGATACTGACATAATTCTTATAAGGTTTACCTTAAAATATCTTGCTGTGATTCTTAATCAAAACTTTAATAAATAAAACAAAATACTGTTATCAACTTACACCACTTCCTTCATCAATTTTGCCTTCGGGATTTATAAAATGCAACTTCCCTGATTTATCCTCGGCCATCAATATCATTCCCTGGCTTTCTATTCCACGCATCTTTCTTGGTGCAAGATTAGCAACAACTGTAACTTGCTTTCCTACCAACTCTTCAGGACTAAAGTGAAGTGCAATCCCAGATACAATGGTTCTTGTTTCGAAACCTAAATCTATTTGTAATTTTAAGAGCTTATCTGCTTTCTCTACTTTTTCAGCACTCTTTATTGTTCCAACTTTCAGATCAATTTTAGCAAAATCATCAAAGACGATTTCTGGCTTTACCGTGGGTGTAGCGCCTTCAGTTTTTTCTACTATTGCTTCGGTTGATGTGTTGGGTGTTACTTTTTCTTCCTCCACTTTATTGCTTTTACTTTTTAATTTTTGAATTTGTGCCTCTATTTCTGAATCCTCTATTTTTCTAAACAATAGTTGAGGCTCACGTAATGAATAACCTACACTTAATAACTTTGGTTTACCTGCATTTCCCCAATCAAGCATCTTATCTACAACCTTCATCATGTAGCATAACTTTTTCGCAGTAGCGGGTAGAAAGGGGTTTATTAATATAGCAAGGTTAGCTGTAAGCTGAAGGCATGTATGCAAACAATTATCGATATCTTTTTGGGCATCATCGTTT
This sequence comes from Segetibacter sp., assembly GCA_036387965.1. Lineage (GTDB taxonomy): Bacteria > Bacteroidota > Bacteroidia > Chitinophagales > Chitinophagaceae > Segetibacter. The sequence continues at coordinate 11,500 of DASVST010000319.1, forward strand.
GGCAGACCTTGGGCGTTTGTACGTTTTGCAACTATCCATGGTTGCTTATCCTGCATGTATTTGTTTCCCTTTCGTGCAAGATCAATCACTTCAAACAACGCGTCTCTAAACTTATATTGCTCAAGTAGTGATTCAACTTTTTCTTTTGCATTCGCCATATCAGCAAACAAGTTCCTGTCTGCTTGGTCAAGAATATCAGCATGCAATACTGGAACTTTTCCTTTGCATAGTTTGTGCATCAACACATAAGTCCTGTTTACAAAGTTTCCAAAAATGCTAACAAGCTCACTATTGTTTGCTTCCTGGAAACCTTTCCATGTAAATTCACTGTCTTTAGTTTCGGGAGCAATCGTGGTTAAGTAATAGCGAAGCACATCAGCCATACTTTCTCCGCCTGTATCAGTTTTAATCCAATCGTTGATGTATTCATCCATCTCTATACTCCAACCACGGCTCGTACTCATCTTATCACCTTCAAGATTCATGAACTCATTGCTTGGTACATTTTCAGGTAAAACATTTCCGTGCAGCTTAAGCATTACAGGAAAAATTATACAATGGAAAACAATGTTATCCTTACCTATAAAATGTACAAGTTTGGTGTTTTTATCATTCCAGTATGGTTCCCAATCTTTTTCATTCTCAATCGCCCATTGTTTTGTTGCACTGATGTAGCCGATGGGAGCGTCAAACCATACGTATAAGACTTTACCTGCAGCTTCCGCCAACGGAACTTGTACACCCCAATCCAGGTCTCTTGTAACTGCACGGGGTTGCAAACCTGCTTCGATCCAGCTTTTACATTGACCCAGCACATTTGTTTTCCAATCATTTTTGTGCTGCTCAAGAATCCAGGAGCGAAGGAAATTCTCATATTTATTCAAAGGCAAAAACCAGTGCTTCGTAGGTTTCTTTATCGGGGGATTTCCACTTAATGTGCTCCGAGGATTTATCAATTGTTCAGGACTCAATGATGAGCCGCATTTCTCACATTGATCTCCAAAAGCGTTATCGTAACTACAAACAGGGCATGTGCCCACAATGTATCTATCAGCCAAAAAACTTTTTGCTTCTTCATCATAAAATTGCTCAGTTTCTTTTACTTCAAGCTCATCTCTATCGTTTAAAGCAGTAAAAAACTCCTGTGCAGTTTCATGATGAATAGGATCTGATGTGCGATGATATATATCGAAATTGATATTCAGATCAGCAAAATTGTTCTTGATGATTGCATGGTATTTATCTACTATCTCTCTAGGCGTTGTTTGCTCCTTCATTGCCTGTATCGTAATAGCCGCGCCATGTTCATCACTTCCGCACACAAAAACAACATCCCTTTTTTGTGCTTTTAAATATCTAACATAAATATCCGCAGGAAGATAAGCGCCAGCTAAATGCCCGATATGTTTTAAACCATTCGCATAAGGGAGGGCTGCAGTAATAAGATATCGTTTAGGTAAATTCATTTGGTAGTCATCTTTAGTTCTTAATTCAACATCGTTGCGTCGCACACTTGTACTGTTAGTTCTGTACTGAGCAAAGTTTCAATTGCAAGGCTGCAAAAATAGTTAATCAGCAGGGAAGGTTGAAATGTAGTTGCTTTTGAAGGAGTTGAACTATATTTTTCTGTAACATTGTTCATGGCTATACTTCCACCATATCTTAAAAAAGGTGACACGATCGGCATTGTATGTCCCGCAGGTTACATGCCTTTAGAAAAAGCAGAAACATGTATCAATGTTTTGAAAAAATGGGGATACAAAGTTAAGATCGGTAAAACCCTGGGAAGTCAATTCAATTACTTCTCAGCTACAGACGAAGAGCGGCTAAATGATCTCCAGGAAATGCTTGACGACGAATCTGTGCAAGCAATACTTTGTGGTCGCGGCGGTTACGGCACAGGAAGAATAATTGACCAGCTTAATTTCAAAAAATTTCGCAAAAAACCAAAGTGGATCATTGGCTATAGTGATATAACTGTTTTGCATTCTCATCTTTACAGTCGATATAAGATTGCATCTATTCATGCACCCATGGCAGCTGCTTTTAATGATGAAGAATATAAAAATGAATACGTTCAATCTTTAAGAAAAGCACTGACCGGCAAGAAAGCCAGTTATAAATGCGAAGTTCATAAGTACAACAAAACAGGTGAAGCAAAGGGTGAATTGGTAGGAGGTAATCTGTCATTAATCGCTCACCTGATTGGCACGCCATCAGATATTAATACGAAAAACAAAATGCTATTCTTAGAAGATATTGGAGAGTATTTGTACAACATCGATCGGATGATGTACCAGTTGTTGCGAAGCGGAAAACTTAAAAATTTATCAGCTCTAATAATTGGTGGCTTTTCTGAAATGAAGGATACAACAGTGCCTTACGGGCAACAGGTTTTTGAGGTTATAAATAAAATTGTAAAGGAATTTGATTTTCCTGTGTGCTATAATTTTCCTGTAAGCCACGAAAGAGAAAATTACGCCTTGAAAGTAGGAGTGGATTACGCTTTGAGGATCACAAATAAAAAGGTTGAGCTTACTGAATGTTGATCAACTAACTTTTGATGGCGTTGTTTTTAAACCAGAGCTAAAATGGTTTATTAGCTGGAAGATGAAAGGAAACAGAAGTGTAACAATAAAAAGATGATATCTAAAAACGGTTGGAGCTAACGCTATTACAAAGAAAAAATTAAAAAGATAAAATGCAGAAAAACATAGGAGCGTTTTATTAAATAGTACAGGTTCTGTTTTATACCTTTTTAGTACAAGGTAAATTACTGCAAGTATTAAAAAGAGGATATTTATCACACCAAAAATATATCTCCAGGGCTTAAATAAGGTTGTATATACAGCAGGATGTTTATCTCCGATCTTGTTGGTTTTATAATTATAGAAAGTTACTGTTATTGGGTTTAAAGTATCAGCATCTGCACAGTAAGTTTCATAAGCTTCTAAAGGCGGAATGAAGTAATCTTTACCATTTGGAACAACGAAGTTCTGAATATAGGAGAAGGGCTTCTTTAAAATAACTGTTCTTCCAAAGCGGTTATAAATGGGTCCAAGAGATGTCCATGCTTCAAAATAAGAGAAGTAGCTGTTATCCTTCATATACCTATTTAATAAATACCCTTTTAAAGGACTGTTATTACTCCACATATAACTGGCAGTAACACTCGAGGAATCAATTTTTGCAGTTGTAGTATCGAAGTAACCCTGCATATAGTTTAATATATTTCTTACTTCCTCGTCCTCAATTGCAGCGCTATCAATTTTTTCGGTTCGTAAAATATGCAATGCATTATTAGCTAATTGCCATCCACTAAAAGCAGAAAAAGTGCGGGTTCCTGCAAACGTTTCAGTCTTTTTGGATGTATTACTTACTAAAATTCCTATCAGCAAGAAACTGACTGCTGTACTGGTAAGTTTTTTCCACGGTGCTTGCTTTGAGAAGAATAATGCGATCGCCATAAACACCGGAAAAACAATAGCATTATATCTCAACTTAAAGAGAATAACAAGTAGAAGTAATTGTATAACGATGTAGTACCAGGCAGGCTTATGGATCGTCCAAATTAGTATTACAAACCAGGCTACAGTTAAGCTGCTAAAGAAAGCATCAGTTAAAATATAATTGCTATAAAAAACATATAAAGGGTTGCATATAAGAAAGAAGAAAAGCAGCAACTTGTATACTTTCCTCAACGGAAAAAAATATACCCAGGAAAAAAATAGCAGAAGGTTCGCCAGTACATTACTAAAATATTGACCTGCGATTAAGGCAACATCAGAAGTAGAAAAATTCTTGAAGAAGTTTATTATTTCGCTGTACTGAATAGGACGGAAGCTTATCGGATATTTATCTCTTGCAGCCTGTATGTATGTATAAGAATCGGAATAGTAGCTTGGAACAGGGAATAGAATACGTAAAATAATGAAGTAGATGATTCCTATTATAAAGCCAGCCAACAGGTACTTTTTATTTTCTCCGGAAGTAACAAATCTTAAAAATGCAAGACGTGAAGATGCTTTGGGTATCTGCTTTTTTTCAGCTTTAGGGTTTTTGCTGTTTGTCGTTACGTTTGGCTTTTTTGATTTCATACTTTCGGTAGCTAATATACTTTAATTATGTTTCCTGCAAGGATTGCAGATAAAATGCAGACATAGCGCAATTTTCAACCACTTTAATAAAGATTATTTAATGATTTCTATGCGAAGAAAAACAACCCTTACTTTTGTAATCTTTTTCAAAGCAAAACTTAAATTATGGCGGAAAAAATCAAAGTAGCCAATCCTGTTGTTGAACTTGATGGCGATGAGATGACACGAATCATCTGGCGTTTTATTAAAGACAAACTTATACTTCCTTACCTCGACCTTGAGATTAAATATTATGACCTTGGCATCGAATATCGTGACGAGACGAATGACCAGGTTACTGTTGATGCAGCTAATGCTATAAAGCAATATGGCGTTGGGATTAAGTGCGCTACTATTACACCTGATGAGGAGAGAGTGAAGGAGTTTAATCTTAAACAAATGTGGAAGTCGCCGAATGGAACTATCCGGAATATTTTGGATGGAACTGTTTTTCGTGAGCCGATAGTTATGAGTAATGTTCCTCGTTTGGTTCCTAATTGGACTGCTCCGATTTGTATTGGCCGTCACGCTTTTGGTGATCAATACCGTGCTACTGATTTTGTTACTAAAGGAAAGGGAAAACTCACTGTAAAATTTGAAGGAGAAGACGGAACTAACCAGGAATTTGAAGTTTACAATTTCAAAGGTGATGGTGTTGCGTTAACCATGTATAACACTGACGAAAGCATCTATGGTTTTGCTAGAGCCTGCTTTAACCAATCATTGATGAAGGGCTGGCCTTTATATCTTTCAACGAAGAATACCATTCTTAAGAAATATGACGGACGCTTCAAAGACATTTTTGAAGAGGTTTATCAAAATGAATTCAAAACAAGATTTGATGAAGCAGGTTTAACTTATGAGCATCGCCTGATCGATGACATGGTTGCAAGTGCACTAAAATGGCATGGGAATTTTGTTTGGGCTTGTAAAAACTATGACGGCGACGTACAGAGTGATACGGTTGCTCAAGGCTTTGGTTCATTAGGATTGATGACATCAACACTGGTGACTCCTGACGGAACTGTTATGGAAGCGGAAGCTGCGCACGGCACAGTAACCCGTCATTACCGGGAGCATCAAAAAGGAAAGCCGACTTCTACAAATCCTATAGCTTCAATCTTTGCATGGACAAGAGGATTAGAGTTTCGGGGTAAGTTGGATAACAATCAGGAACTAATTAACTTCTGCCAGACATTAGAGAGAGTTTGTATTGAAACTGTTGAGAGTGGAAAAATGACGAAAGATCTTGCAATTACTGTTAAAGCAAAAGTGGAACATGGAACTGATTATTTATATACAGAGGAATTTTTGGAAGCATTAGATCAAAATCTGAAGGCAAAATTAGGATAGGATATCTCGTTAAAATAAAAGGTGCCGGCTAAATAGGCCGGCATTTTTATGCTCAATAGAATTCCATACTTGAAATGTGCGACGCCTGTGAAGCTTAATTCTTGTTCTATCGCTGAGTACAAAATTATTTTACCACTTCTTGTATTACGGTTCCTACAGTTCCATTGGGCATTTGAATTTGAAGCATTGCCGCAAGTGTTGGTGCAATATCAGTCATATATGTTTCTCGATGGAGCTTACCTGGTTTAATATTCCATCCATACCAAACCAGCGGAATGTGTGAATCATATGGGTTCCATAAACCGTGCGTTGTACCTGTAGGCCCGCCATCGATGTAGCCAGGCTTTAAAATAATTTGAATATCACCACCGCGAGACGGGTAATATCCATTGGCAAGCATCTCTCTTTGTTTACTATTGATGGTGGTAACTGAAAGATTTTGAATTTCGAATACACGTGCAACTGATTCCTGCTTTTGCAGGTAGTTTGTTATTAATGTTGTGATACCATAACGATCAAGTTTGAGAGAATCTATTATTCGGTTATTTAAATGCACCTGGTAATTGTACATACTCACGATCAGACCTTCTCTTCCAAACTTTTGCTTAAGGATCGTGTTCATTTCTCTCATCACTAAAACATCATCGAAGGTTCCGCCGGGTAGTTTATTTTCTTTTAAAAACCCCGGCACATGGGCCACACCATGGTCGGCAGTAAAAAAACTTATATACTGTCCTTTACCAACGGTAGCGTCAAGGTGGTCAAAGAACTTTCCAAGACTTTCGTCAAGCCGTATATAAGTATCCAATGTTTCCCATGAATTTGGTCCGAATGAATGCCCGACATAATCGGGAGATGAAAGACTTACTGCAAGAAAATCTGTAGCGCCACTTTTACCAAGTTGTTCGTTTTGTAAAGCAGCCTTTGCCATTTCAAATATTAGAGAGTTGCCATGTGGAGTGCTGCTGATTTTGGAGTAGTCTTTACCAATGAATTTTGCAAGGTTGTAAGGAAAACCGGTAGCATCTTGGCCGAATGGTTTTCCCTCATAAGGCTTTACATCATCAGTAGCATATTCATTATAGGTTTTAGTTTTTAAAGCAAGGTTCCAGTTTAATTCATATAACGAGTCGACTACTTTTCTATCATTAAAATTCTTTACCCATTCAGGTAAATCATTCATGTAATAAGTGCTTGTTATAAAGTTTCCTTTGCTGGCATCGTACCAATAAGCTGCATTAGCTGAATGACCTGCGGGCAATATCGCACCTCTGTCTTTTATTGCCACAGCAACTACTTTGCTTTTGAAGTTGCTGCTCATCCTTAGCTCATCCGTTATGGTTGTCGTCAACATATTTCTTGGACTCATTTCACCTGCAGTGCTTGTGTTGCCAACTGTTTTTACGGTGTTGTCTTCAACACAATAAACACTCCTGTTTAGTTGACTGTCCCACCAGGCATTGCCTGTTATACCATGTATAGCAGGTACACTTCCTGTGTAAGCGGTAGCATGTCCCGGAGCAGTTATAGTCGGTGCATAAGGAGTAAAAGTGTTTTCACAACTGTAGCCATTATCAAGCATACGGCGTATGCCACCTTTGGGACTATATAAATTGTAAAAACGGTATAAAAAATCCCAACGCATTTGATCAACCACAATGCCAACGACGAGTTTAGGACGTTCGGTTTTTGAGCCATTCGCAGAAGTGGATTTATTTTGAGAAGATGCAGTATTCCAGCCAAGCACTAACAATATCACTACTATAAAACGCTTCATAAAAC
>DASVST010000320.1:0-4557 GCA_036387965.1 Segetibacter sp.
CCAACAAGTGGTAAAAACATTTGCATCCAGACTTTAGTGATCCTGGTAAAGATTCTATTACCAAGAGGCTCCTTAATTAAAAAGGTAATGCAGATAGGTATGATGATGATAAATAAGGTGACAGTGAAAACGATCAATGCCCAGACGGCGCAAATCCTTCCAAAAACATTTCTGATCATACTGATGTAACTTAAATAGACCAATCAATAGGGTCTAAACCTTCTTTCATTAATAATTCATTTGTTCTGCTAAAGTGGCGGCATCCAAAAAATCCCTTGTCTGCACTAAAAGGTGAAGGATGAGCAGCTTTTAACACATGATGTTTTGTTTCATCTATCAGCACCTGCTTTTCCTGTGCAAACTTCCCCCAAAGTAAAAAAACTACTCCTTTCTTTTCATCCGAAATTTTCCTGATAACAGCATCAGTAAACTCTATCCATCCAATCTTCGCATGGCTTGCCGGTTCATTTGCCCTAACTGTTAATGCAGCATTCAATAATAATACCCCTTGCAAGCCCCAGTTGGTTAAGTTGCCGGTAGTTGGAATCGCCATTCCAATATCACTTTGTAATTCTTTATAAATATTTACAAGAGAAGGAGGGGGTTTAATGCCATCGGGTACCGAAAAGCTAAGACCGTGAGCCTGCCCTGCACCATGATAAGGATCCTGTCCTAAAAGAACAACTTTTACGTTATTGAAAGGGGTTGTATTGAAAGCATTAAAGATTAAACCACCGGGTGGATATATCGTTTTTCCCTGTGCTTTTTCCATTTTGATGAATGCAACAGCTTGCTGAAAGTATTGCTTTGTAAATTCTGATTTCAGAATTTCCTTCCAGCCGGGCTCCATCTTTACATCCATAAACATGATTGTTTTAAACAAAAAAAGCGAAGCTTTACAGCTTCGCTTGTGGTCCGGATTGGATTCGAACCAATGGCCTACTGCTTAGAAGGCAGTTGCTCTATCCAGCTGAGCTACCGAACCGTTTAAGAGGCGCAAAGTAAAGGAAAAATCGTAAGTATAACAACACAGTGTTTCGTCTAACTGTCAAAGTAAGATTTAGAATGTTATCCATCTTTCGTCGGATCTTTTTTGAGCATACGATATAATGCAATTCCAACCGCCAGAGTAATGAGCACCCCTAAAACCCACCACCAATAGCTTGTAGGCTTTGTTTCTTCGGGAGGCATTTTAGTTGTAGTGTCCTGGAAAGCATGGGCTGAAATAGAGATCAGGACAAAAATCAAAGCGGGGAATCTTTTCATATCAGCTGGTTTACACTAATTTAAAAATATCTTTCGTAAACCGCCCCTTTGGCTCCATTTGTTTTTTGTCCTAATCTTCTGAAGAACTCCTTAGTTTATCGTTAAAGAACTAAAGGACTCGACTTATTTGTTGGATTCTGTTTAAGCAAACTGCACAGCTCCTCAAATAAAGCAGGATAAAGCTTCTTCATATCAGCAGGTTTTTCAAAGAATATTTCAAGGCTTTCTGCCCAAAACTCCTGCATGTTTGTAAAGGCATAATCAGAATACAACCGGTCACTCATATGCCGGCATTGCTTAAAGGTTTCTTCACCCTGCTGCATAACATCTTCAAAATCTATTACAAAAGGTTTATGCTTGTATACATCGGCAATAAGGTGTTGATAGTATAGGGCATGAGCCATTTCATGCAAGCCCACATTTGATCCATCTTGTTCTTTAAATCCTTTTAGAAAGTGGTTCCATGCAAGGGTAATGGTATTATCTTTTACATGACCAGCTAAAACCCTTAACGCATTATCTGCAAAATATTCTTCAGGGTGAATTTGAATATATGTGAAGTATGGCAACAGGTAATGATCAAGTCCGAAAGTAATTTGAATGGCTGCGGCACTTATTAAAACCGGCATCTCTTTAAAACCTTCACTATGCCTGATGATAAAAGTTTTCTGCGTAATAAATTTTTTTACCCGCTTTACAAACTTTTGTTGAAGAGTATGATTTAAAGCCTTGTAATAAGGAGAGTGCTTGTTTAAGATGGTGTTTATTTCAATATCTGTAAAAGCTAGTTTTGAGCCATTATAAACAAGGTAGTTGGGTAATGCTTTTACGAGTTGTTGATGGTAATGCTCCTTTTCGTTTTTCTCGTTAATCAGCGCAATTGCAGAAGCTATCAAATAATACATAAAGATACACATGAAAAAAGCGACCACTACTTCAAACCACATTAGCTAATGTAATATTATTATTACAAGACATCAGGTAAAAGCTAGTTCACTCTTTACTCTTTGCTGGTAACTCTTTCCGATGGGTATTTTATTATCACCTATATATAATACACCGGTGCCGTAACCTGTAACTTTATTTCTTGCAACTATATACGATCTGTGTATGCGGAGGAAGAGAGAAGAAGGCATCTTTTCTTCTGCGTAGCTTATTCGCTGGTATGTTATTAAACTCCTATTATTGTCTAATACTACTTTGATGTAATCTTTTATGCTTTCGATCCAAAGTATCTCCTTCAGGTAAACTTTAACCATTTGTCGATCTACCTTGTAATATACATAGGGGTCTTCATTTGCTTCGGTGGTTTCAGCAGCGGTTGTATGTTGTTGCTGTCGTAGCATCACTTTGTTTACAGCTTTTAAAAACCGCTCTAGTGTTACCGGCTTTACAAGGTAATCAGCAACGTCCAATTCAAATCCATCAACAGCATATTCCCTGTAAGCTGTAGTTATAATAATGGCAGGTGGCTTTTGCAGAGAGCGGATAAACTCCAGCCCCGTAAGTTTGGGCATCTGGATATCCAGGAAAAGCAGGTCGATCTTTTGTTTGCGAAGCATTGTTAAAGCATCCAACGCATTATGACAAGTTCCTGCTAATTGAAGTTCCTCTACCGTTTCTATGTACGATTTAATGAGATCAGCAGCAAGCGGTTCATCATCTACCACCAGACACTTCCATTGCGTGGGCTGATTTTTCATGCTGTTTTGATTGTTTAGGCTTTAGTTTTAGTGTTACGAGGTAGCTATCCTTGGAATCGAACTGGTTTAAGTCGTAGTTTTCTTCAAGCAGTATTGATAAGCGCTTACGTACGTTCAAAATACCTATGCCTCCTTTTTTCGGTAAGGTATGTTGCTCTTCTTCAGCTTTGCTGTTTTCAACCTTCAGTAAAAGGCAGTCTGCGTCATAATTAACTTCTATACGCAGCCAGCATGCTTCCGTTTGCTGGCTAAGTCCGTGCTTAAAACTGTTCTCCACAAAAGGCAATAAAACAAGTGGTGGAATCAACAGCTTTTCAGTATTACCAAAGGTGTTGAAGGAAACATCAAGCCTGTTTCCATACCTTATCTTTTCTATCTCTAAGTAGTTTTGAATGTATGCGAGCTCTCTTGAAAGTAATGTCCACTCACGGTTGCTGTCGTACAACATATACTCAAGCAGACCAGATAACCTATAGATCATTTCAGTAGTATCAGGCGAGCCCTTTCTGGATAGAGCGTAGATGTTGTTTAACGTGTTGAAAAGAAAATGGGGTTGTACCTGTGACTTTAGTAATTGCAATTCAGCTTCCTTGTTTGCAGCCTCTAACTCCCTACTTCTTTTATCCTCAATAATCCACTTGTTTATAAAGAAAAACATAAGGGCAAAGCTTACGTTGAAAGCAATGTTTCCCATAAAAATCAGCCAACCTGTTAAGCCACTAATCGATTTTAGGTAAGTGGGTGCAAAGCCTTCAACTCCTTTCAGCACCAGGAAGTAGTTCATGGTTTTCATGAGAAGGGTAGAAGCGACAATAACACCAAAAAGTGCAAGAATAAAAGCAACTTTTCTCCCCCTTAAAAACAGCCGTGGTATTAAGTAGTATAAACTGAAATAAACAGCGAGTATCAAAACAAAGATTCTGATTGAGACAACCTTTAGACCAAAAATGGATGTCTCGGGCTTTAATAAAACTCCCTGTTTGAAGAGCAATTCATACACTAAAAAGAGTACCCACGCTGCTACGTGCAAACTTATATTTCTGTACTTCTTAGTCAATTGATTTGCTTCAAGTAAATGTACAGGAATAGAAGAAAGGATGCAGCTTTATGTATGATTTTTAGACGAAGGCTGTACTTCCTCGACGAAAGGAGTTGATAGCTCTGTAAACAGACATACACACCATTGATAATCTATATTGCAAGGTGTTGGACGTCCTCGTCTAAAACACTCTTCAAAGATTATTGACCACTATATCTTTCGGACTCAAACTATTTATTCTTAAGTGTATGAAAAAGATAAACCTGTATTTCCTAATAATCCTGATGTTGAACTTTTACAATATACAGGCCCAATCTGCCGCAGATATCATACGCCAATCGATGAATACGTCTGGTAACTGGCAGGACGTGGAAACGCTCCGATTCAGTACTAAAGGAGAGAATTATAATAAATGGCAGACTTATGATTTCTTTCATCCGAACGCTTCGGGAATTGAATCTTACCGGGAGTTTGATTTTAAAGCTAGACAGTATTACTTTAAAACTATAGCCAAGTATGGTGGCGGGTATAAATTTGTTTTTGCCACAG
>DASVST010000321.1:0-1974 GCA_036387965.1 Segetibacter sp.
CAACCGTTTTTCCTTCTCTAAACATTTGGAGGCTTACCTTTTGTGTGTCGCCTTTTGCAGGTTTACCTTTCTTTTTAGAATGTGCAGGCTCGGTCACCTCGGTCATAGGCTTAGGCTTCTGTTGCTCTTCAACCAATTGCAAAAGATCGCTCGTGCGCACCGACTGGTGCAATGCTTTAGCTATCTGTAATGCTTCACGCACCTGCTGCTGTTTACGTTCTATCAGTAACTTCAACCCGTTCAATTCCTTCGCATATTTTTTCGTCTTTGACTTATTTTTTACATCATCAACATGTTTCTTCAACGGAGTTAAAAGATGCACATTCATTTCGTTAATGAAATAAGCGGAAGCGGCCTTTGTTCTTTCAAGCAAGTTGTTATAACCATCCGCTTCGCAAGCGGCAAGCAACATGCTCAATTCTTTCGCGAAGGAATTAGCCACGGCTTGCTGGTGTGTTACTGCATCTAACAACTGCTTAGCCCACGCTATACATTTGTCCTTATTTGGAATTTGCCTGTGCGCATAACTATCATAATGAGCGTTGATGACTTCGGCAATCTTATTCCAGCTAAAACTCTGTGCAAGCATGTGTTTTATATAAGCATGCTGTTCGTGTTCGAGCATTTGTTGCAGTACATCTTCGTGCATTTCATTTTTAACGAACGCTAAAACACGGGTATCGGTGCTGATGCAATGCGGTTGAATGCGGCTATACAATATAAGACCGGCGATGGTGGTAAGACGGCTTAGCGCCACATATACCTGTCCCGGTGCAAATGAAGAACCGGCATCTATAATTGCTTTATCAAAAGTTAATCCCTGGCTTTTATGTATGGTGACTGCCCAGGCAAGGCGAATGGGATATTGTGTAAACGTTCCCAGCTCGTCTTCTTCTATGTCATCTTTTTCTTTATTGTAGTTATACCGGAGGTTTTTCCATGTTTCCCTTGTAAGCTCATGGTCGCTGTTTTCGTTAGCAAAGGATACTAATATCTTCTCACTGTCAATCGTTTTAATTGTACCAATCTTACCATTATAATATCTTCTCTCCTCACCTTTATCATTCTTAATAAACATGACTTGTGCACCTTCCTTCAGAGAAATAACTTTTTCAACAGGATACATGTTATCGTAGAACTCTCCTGTTATAGTTGCCTCATATGTATGCACCTTTGCGTGCAACTTGCTTAGCGCTGCTTCATTGATACTATCAGACTTTACATTGTGCGATGTAAGGGTAATAAAGTTTTCTTCGTGTGAAGGTTGGTAACCTGGTCTATAGTATTGATGCAACACATCAATATCGTTTTGTGTGCAAGTGTTGTTTCTGATATTGTTGAGTATATCTATAAAAACATTATCAGTTTGACGATATATTTTCTTGAGTTCAATAAACACAGGCGGTGCATGTTTTATTACTTCTGCGTCGAAAAAGAAAGGGCTTTTATAATACGCTTTCATTACGTCCCATTCATTATATTTTACAACAGGCGGCAGTTGATACAGGTCGCCTATATAAAGCATTTGTACGCCACCAAAAGGGCTTAGTGGCTGACGGCGAAAGTGGCGCAGCACCGCATCAATCATATCCAACACATCGGCACGCACCATAGAAACTTCGTCAATCACAAGCACATCTAATTCCCGAAGCAACTCACGCCGTGCATTATTCATTCGCATGTTTTTAAACAGGCTATGTATATTGTTTATGCTTCCATCATAGGTTTGCCAGTTGTTACTTTGCACAGGTATAAATGCACCCATCGGCAATTGAAAAAAAGAGTGAATTGTTACACCTCCTGCATTGATAGCCGCAACACCTGTAGGTGCCACTACAGCCATCTTTTTTGTGCTGTGCTCCCTGATGTATTTTAGAAAAGTAGTCTTACCTGTTCCCGCCTTACCTGTAAGAAATAAGTGCCTGTTGGTTTGATTTACAAACGCAACTGCTTTCTGAAAAATAGTATTTGCCG
>DASVST010000322.1:0-8213 GCA_036387965.1 Segetibacter sp.
AATCTCGAGAACATAGATGAACTTATCAAAGATCCTGTTGGATCGTTAATATCCTTTAGCGGACTGACATTTTATGGGGGTTTGATATGTGCAACATTATTTTTGTGGCAATATTGCCGTCGCAATAACATGCGGCCAATACATGTGGCCGACGCAATTGCTCCTGCAATGATGCTTGCTTATGGTATAGGCAGAATTGGTTGCCAGGTTGCAGGCGATGGAGATTGGGGAATTGTAAATGACTCACCAAAACCTTTTAGCTTTTTACCTGATTGGGCATGGTCTTATACTTATCCAAATAATGTAGTGGGAGAGGGAATGCATATTTCAGGCTGTAGAGGGCCATATTGCTACGAGCTTGTAGAAGGAGTTTTTCCTACTCCTTTATACGAGATTGTTGCTTCTATCTTATTGTTTGTTTTTTTATGGAGTATTAAAAAACGAATTAAGATTCCAGGAATGCTTGCAGCAATATATTTAGTAGTAAATGGCTTGGAAAGGTTTTTAGTTGAACAGATCAGGGTAAATACTGAATACAACATCTTCGGTTTTCATCCTACTCAGGCTGAACTTATTGCTGCAGCTATGATAATAGGGGGAATAATATTAATAATTGTCTTGAAACAAAGAGATAAGCGAAGGGTGCCGGCAACATCTCCGGACTCAAACACATAGTTCGCGTACATCATTCCATGGTTTACGAATTCTCGCTGCAGAAATCTTGAAAGAGGAATAATTTGCTGAAAACATTTTATGCCTTCTTTCAGTCAGCTGGTTTTAACTTTAATATTTGCCTTTGTTTCACTTTCTCTAGGTGTTTACTTTCTATTCAAATTTCAAACGTTATTTAAGAGTGTTATTTCAAATGAATGGGTAAGGATTAATATCGTTACGCTGCTAATGTTTGAGTGTTTCTTGGGCTCGATCATTCCAATCTTTCACGACTTCCAGTACATGGCTTCGCAACGAGGAGTCTTTTTTAGCTTTATATACTTTTGTTTTTTTGTGCTGTTGATGGTTACACCAACCGTAAATGCAATTCTTGGTATAAAACAATCAGCATACTTTAAAAGCAAATTATTTGCATTTCAACAGGCAATTATTTATAGTATCATTATAATTCTTCCCACCCTTGCAACACTTGTTTTGAATTATTACAATAATCATCTATCAACCAAATACTTTAAATGGGCGATATCTTACAGCATTTTCTCAAGTGCTATTACTGGTATTTGTTACCTTTTTTATACGTATTCAGCATATGAGAAGCAACAACTATTGCAGGCTAAGCAACTTGATTATAGCCGTTTGAACGAATTAAAAATGAAAGCTGAACTTGAAGCACTACACTCTAAAATAAATCCTCACTTTTTGTATAACGCATTAAACTCAATAGCAGATTTAACGATAACTGATAACAATAAGGCAAGGGAGATGACAATTGCACTGAGTGATCTTTTTAGATATACAATCAATTATAATGACTCAGTTTTTTCTACAGTTAAAGATGAGATAGCAATGGCTGAGACTTATTTACAAATTGAAAAGATTAGGTTTGAAGAATTACTTCAATATAAAATACAGCTAACAGATGATGTGCTGGATTTAAAATTACCTCGTTTTATTTTACAGCCGCTAGTTGAGAATGCTGTAAAACATGGTCTTGCAGGAATAGATAAGAAAAGCGAAATATTAATTGCGGTTGAGGAACAAAATAATAGGATAGAAATAAAAGTTTTTGATAATGGTAAACCTTTTGAAAGGGATATGACACCTGGCTATGGCTTAAAAAGCGTTTTAGATAAGCTTCAAATTTTATACAACAACGATTATAAAGTAGAATTTATAAATGAGCCAAAGAAACATATTGTTATTGTTTTAAATAAAGATTCACAGCAATATGGAGCAACAGCTTAAAGCAATAATAGTTGACGATGAGCCTGCAGCCCGAAGGTTTATACAACATCTTTGTAAAGAAAGAGGTAACATAGAAGTTATTGCTGAAGCTGCAAATGGAACTTCAGCCATTGAGTTAATTAATACTCTTAAACCAGATGTAGTTTTTTTAGATATTCAGATGCCGGATATAACGGGTTTAGATGTGATAAGAAAGATATCATTTCAACCTAACATAATTTTTACTACAGCTTACGAGCATTTTGCGCTTAAAGCCTTTGAGGCTTTTGCGGTTGACTATCTTTTAAAACCTATAAAAAAAGAAAGGTTTTCTGCGGCTGTTGAAAAACTAAAAACCTTCGGAAAACAAAAAGAACCGGTTAACTACCAAGAGATTCAGAAATTGATTTCAGACTTAAGACCTAAACCTCAGCCAAAAGCTTTACCCGTAAAAATAGGGGAAAAGATAATTTTACTTAACTATCAAGACATTGCTTACATGGAGGCAAACGATAAATATGTTCATATTTATGTTTCGTCTGGTAATAAATATTTAGTCGATTTAACATTATCCGCCCTAGAAGGTAAGTTGCCGGCAGATTTCATTCGAATTCAAAAGTCCTATATTGTAAACAAGGCATTTATTAAGGAAGTGCATAAGCACTTCAATAGCAGGTTCATCTTCATTTTGAATGATAAATCCAACACCCGAATAACCTCCGGACTTACTTTCTACAATTTCGTCAAGGATGATTTAGGGTTTTAGCTTCCTTCACACATTTCATCGCCCCATTTACTCATTTCACTCCTTTTGAACTCTTTGCTGCACGTGTCGTCTGTAGATTTGGTCGTAGTCGTTGATTAGCAGTACGTAAGCTATATCAACCATTCATCATAATAATGTAACAGAAATAATAGCTACCCGTTCAATTCAAACAATCGTTACCAATCATCACAAAATAATACCGTTCACTACAAAACATTGTACTATGTTTTACACAGTAGTTAGCTTTGTTATGTAATTTAAAACAACAAGTACTAAACAAACATAAAATTTATCGTCATGCACACGAGTACACAAACCCAAAACAAGTTTCCAAAAGCCTTTGTTACAGCCTGTTTTATTATAATAAGCTGCTTATTCTCAATAATTGCAAACGCCCAGGCTAAAATAGGAAAGGTTACAGGCACAGTAAAATCTACTGACGGTTCCCTGGATGGAGTAACCGTTTCGTTATTGAAGGCAAAAGATAGCTCTCTTGCTAAAGTTGCCGTATCAAATAAATCAGGTGATTTCGAAATTGAAAAGATTGCCGATGGTAAATATCTGATCAGTGCCACAGCTGTGGGTTATTCAAAGTTTATTGGCTCACCATTAACCATTTCTGCTGAAAACAATACGGTAAATGTCGGAGCACTCGAACTTAAAGCTGCAGACAAAAACCTGGGAAATGTACAGGTAACAGCCCGCCGTCCTTTAATCGAGAACAAGATTGACAAGATGGTAGTAAATGTAGACGCAGCCGTTACAAACGTAGGAACGACAGCAATGGATGTTTTAGAAAAATCTCCGGGAATCAGCGTTGACAACAATGGTAACCTAAGCTTAAAGGGCAAGCAAGGTGTAATTATATTAATTGATGGAAAGCCAAGTTATTTAGGAGGGCAGGATCTTGCAAACCTGTTACGTAACATGCCTTCATCACAACTTGATCAGATTGAGATTATGTCTCAGCCATCTGCAAAGTTCGATGCATCAGGTAATTCCGGTGTTATCAACATTAAAACCAAGCGTAATAATTTAAAAGGCTTTAATGGCAGCTTATCGTTGGCATATACGCAGGGTGTTTATCCTAAATCATCGAACAGCTTCAATATAAATTCAAGAAAAGGAAAAGTGAATGTGTTTGCGAATGCAAGTGCGTCTTACTTCAAAGGTTATAATGATAATGACCTTTATAGAAAGTTTCATCACAAAATGACTAAAGAACTTACCTCAGCTTTCGACCAGAACTCTGATATTACAATGCAGAGCAAACCAATTTCTTTGAAAGCGGGGGTAGATTATTTTGTAACTCCGAAAACAACGATAGGTTTTGTGTTAGGTGGAACTTATAATGAAAGAAAGTCTGAAGTCAATAGCATAACAAGGATACTGAATAAGAACAACGAGGTTGATTCTGTAAACATCGCTGATACAAAAAACCGCGATCCGTGGGTGAATTACAATGCAAATGTGAATTTCAGACATTTGTTAGACAAAAACGGTAGAGAGTTAACTGCTGATCTTGATTATGTTCAATATAACAGTAACAATCAATCTTCTTCCGATAATTTCACCTTCAGCCCAACTGGCGCTCCATTAGGCAGACCTTATTTATTGCGTGGTGATTTGCCTTCTGACATCAACATTTATTCAGCAAGAGCAGATTATGTTCATCCTTTAAAAAAAGGAGCTAAACTTGAGATGGGTTGGAAATCAAGTTATGTAGAAACCGATAACGATGGTAAATATACTTACTGGGATGCTCCTAATAATAAGTGGTCGATCGATCGTAGAAGTAACCACTTCATTTACCAGGAAAATATTAATGCAGCATATATAAATGCAAGCAAGCAGATGAAAAAGGTAGGGTTGCAATTGGGCTTGAGAATGGAAAATACAAATGCGAAAGGAAATCAAATTACGCAGAATAAGACTTTCAAAAATAACTACACGCAAGTATTTCCTACAGCTTATGTAAGTTATGCGGTAAACAAAACAAACAACCTTGGCTTATCGTATGGTAAAAGAATAGAAAGACCAAACTACCAGGATATGAATCCTTTTCAAATGTTTCTTGATCAATACACATACATGCAGGGTAATCCATTGCTAACGCCGCAATTCAGTCATAATGTAGAGGTAAGCCATAACTACAAAGGACAATTAAACACAGCCTTAAACTACACACGCACAACAGATATTATTGCTGAAGTGTTCGACCAGGATGATTCTACCCGCATCACATTCCGTACAAAAAGAAACCTTGCTACCCGTAGAAACATCGGTGCAGCGATCACTCTTACGAAGCCGGTAACTAAGTTCTGGACAGTAACTTTATTTACCAATGTTTACAACAACTACTTCAAGGGTAAAATAAACAATGCACCGGTAGATATTGATTACACAGCTTACTCTGCAAACATGAACAACCAGTTCAAATTTAAGAATGGTTGGGGTGGAGAGTTGAGTGGATTCTTCAGGTCGAAAGGTTTAGAAGGTGGAACTTTAGTTACACAGCCAATGGGATCGTTTTCCATCGGCGCGTCTAAGCAAATAATGAAAACTAAAGGAACATTAAGGCTGAGCGTTCGTGACCCATTCTATATTCAGCGATTTAAAGGTGAAACAAAGTTTGACAACATAGATTTTAGCATCTTAAGCAGGAACGATACACGCCAGGTTAGCCTTGCATTTGCATATCGTTTCGGTAAAAATCAAAACAACGTTCCGCAGCGCAAAAGAACAAGTGCGTCACAGGATGAACAAAATAGGGTAGGACAGTAAAAACTAAGTTTTCTCATGTGCATTATGTTAGCCCCGGTTTCTACCGGGGCTTTTTTCTTTATGTACTGAGCTTTAGTACAACTATTAGGCATCGTTGCGTCGCACACTTCAGCAGTTTGTTCACTCCTCAACAAGACTTATCATAGTACATCTTTCACCCATTCAAATATTTTAGATGACAACAAACCCTGTTATCTTTGCACCCTTCATTCATAACAACCTAAACAAATTGACTATGCCATCTTTCGACATTACGAGTAAAGTTGATCTTCAAACGCTTGACAATGCAATCAATACTGTCAATAAAGAGATCCAAAATCGCTTTGACTTTAAGAACAGTCACGTTAAGATCGAATTGAATAAGAAAGATTATAAAGTAAGTGTAGAAGCCGAAAGTGAGATGAAAATGGATCAGATAACTGATGTAATGCTGAGCAGGAGCATGAAACAAGGAATCCCCGCAGAAGCTTTTGATTTCAGCAAAGAAGCTCACCAAAGCGGTAAGGTTGTAAAAAAAGAGGTTGAGGTAAAGAACGGTATCAAACAAGAAGATGCAAAGAAAATCGTGAAGGCGATAAAAGACAGCGGTTTAAAAGTTCAGGCTCAGATTATGGACGATATGGTAAGAGTTACTGCTAAGAAGATCGATGAATTACAAGATGTTATCGCTTTGTGCAAGACCGGCAACTTCGGACTCGCATTGCAATATGTTAATATGAAATCGTAAACGCCCGGCGAACAGCAATGAGATTGCAAAATATTTGGCATTAAAGCTGCAAATCCATAATTTTGCCTTCCAAATTAAACCGCATGGCCAATTCCATGCAAAAAGTATAAAATATGAAACAAGGTTTGCACCCCGAGCATTACAGGTTAGTTGTTTTTAAAGATATGAGTAATGGAGAAAGCTTCTTAAGCCGTTCTACAGCTAACTCAAAAGAAACAGTGAAGTGGGAAGATGGAAACGAATACCCGGTTATCAAGCTGGAGATTTCAAATACTTCTCATCCATTTTATACAGGTAAAAACATGCTTGTAGATACTGCAGGTCGTATTGATAAATTTAAGAAGCGTTACGCTAAGAAATAATCTCTTGCAAAAGAATTAAAAAGCTCCTTATTGGAGCTTTTTTGTTTTGCAGTACTTCCTGAAGAATCATTCTAATTTAATATGCAGTTCATATTGCCTGCTACCATCCTTAGCACTTGTTTCAAATATTATCAAATGAAGCGTTGAATTTGATCGTTGCTTCGCAACCTCAACAACAAAGTCGAAATTACCCCACTCCGGTGCGCCTGCATCAGTCATTTCATGTCCTTTTTTTATTTCATTGTGACCGTCTTCTACAACCCAACTAAACGAAGCTTCGAAAATCTGTCCCTTACCTTTCACCCGAAATTTGTTAGTTCCAACTTTTTCGACCGTCACATCTTTAAATCTCTTATTCGCATAGACTTTTAATGGGGAGCGAGAACTTTTTTCACCAGTTAAGGTATCACTCACAGCTACTCTCTTTGCTGTATCTATCGGTTTGGCTACAACACTATCATTTTCAACCTGGGCGGTTGTAACAGAACTATCTACTGTTTGATTTTCATTATTATCCGGTGATGAACACCCAATAGTAATCACTAATAAATAAATCAAGATCTGTTTCATGTATACGCTTTAGAGGAGTTGTTAATTTTTCGGTATGGTTTTTATAGATTATCAGTGAAATTAATTATTTAATCAAAATACAATATCATGTTACGGAATTCTAAAATGCCAAAAGGCGCAACAGGAGGATTAATACTTGCAGGACTTGCTGCATTTGCTTATTACAAATACTCAAAATTGAGTCAGGAAGAAAAGACCAATTTAACGTCGGGCATCAAAGAGAAAGGCCAAAAATTATATGACCAATATATGCCTTCGCAAGTAAAAGATATGTTCGCTCAAAAAGGTAGCACAAACCCAAACAACACCTTTGATGAAAGCAATGTTTACTCTAGTTAAGTAAATTAACAGGTTATAATAAACCCTTACCTGCTTAGCACGTAAGGGTTTATTTTTTATCAGTTGTTCCGATGTTTTTATATGCTTCTCCCAGGTGGTTTATAATATCACCAGCGATTAGTGCTTCTTGTGATTGGTATTGTGCCGCAATATCTCCTGCTAAGCCATGAATATACATCCCTAATAATACCGCATGAAGTGAAGAATAACCTTGCGAAAGCAACCCTGTTATAATTCCTGTTAATACATCGCCGCTGCCTGCAGTTGCCATACCTGGATTGCCTGTATTATTAAAATATCCCTTACCAGTTGGGCAGGCTACAAATGAGAAGTGCCCTTTTATAATAATAAAGCAATGAAGTTTTTGAGCCATTTTAGAAGCCGTCTTCAGCCTTTCAAAATCATTTTTACTCTTCCCGAAAATCCGCTCATATTCCTTAGAATGGGGTGTTAAAATACTCCCAGGTGGCAGAAAGGAGAGGGCTTGTTTTTGATCAGCAATAATGTTCAAAGCATCGGCATCAATAACCAAGGGTTTATTGTAGTTGTTGAGTACTTTAACCAACAAATCTGTTGATTCAGGAGTATTCCCCAACCCTGGTCCAATACCTATAGCAGCATAATTTTCTAAGTTTAAAGTTTCTATTTCCTCTGAGGTTATTGTCATTGCTTCAGGTAGCACAGTTTGCATTATCGGCAAACCAAACTCCGGCAACATAGCGGTAACAAGCCCGGCACCACTTCGCAAACATGCTTTAGCTGATAAAAT
>DASVST010000323.1:0-4856 GCA_036387965.1 Segetibacter sp.
TTTCATGAATGATTACATGGATAATTTCCGGGTGTACTAAGTAAGTTTCTGGTGCTTTCTCCTGGACGACTACGGGGTGGCTCTATGCCGGCTAAGTGTTTCTATTCCTCTTGTTTATTTCGTTGGAAACACTCGTCGGCAGAAGTAACAGCATTAATGGATTTTTTTGTAAACCCACCAAGCTGACAAAATAGATGTGACCAGCCAGCTGCAAAAGGAATCGCAGAGCCGTGGGAGGTAGGAAGGGATACCTGGTCGATGTCAGTCTAGTAGTTCATCCTGTGCGTCTTTCCTAAAAGATAAAAGAACCATAACCACACCAAATAAAGAAAAGATTAACCCACACCACTTATTGATTGTATTATTTACATCTACATTATTATCATTGATAAAACCATATATGATTAATAACAAACCAACAACAGTGAAAAACGAGCCGATGACAAAACGTAAATCAAATAACTTATTCATGAACATTTTTTTAGTAGAAAAGAATGTTTAATAAAACAGTGACTATCAAAACTATTATACCTAGCCAAAGAGGATTTTTATACCACACTTTAGCGTTATCTGTCTGCTTAGGTGTAAGACTATAAACCAGCCCAACTAATTCATCAGTAGGTCTTGGTTTAGATGCCATACTGATTAGAGCTGTTATTAAGAAACAAACAATAAAAGCAACCCCGGCAATATTGAATGCATGACTGGTGCCGGAATAAAAAGCGTGAACATTAGTAATCCAGCCACCTTTACCTTCAGCAGTAGTTAATCCGTGCATTATAGCGGCAGCAGCAGTTCCGGAAACTAAACCCCAAAATGCCCCGTCTGCTGTTGTTCTCTTCCAAAACATTCCCAGGAAAAATGTTGCAAACAATGGAGCATTTACAAAGCTGAAAACCAGTTGCAGCAGGTCCATAATACTGTTGAATTCTGCAGCTACATATGCAGTCATTATTGAAAGTAGAATCCCAACAACTGTTGTAGCCTTTCCTACATTTAGATAATGCTTTTCTGAAGCATTTTTTTTAATATGAGATTGATAGATGTCAAAAGTCCATACGGTATTAAAAGCTGTTACATTTCCAGCCATACCGGACATAAAGGATGCAATCAATGCTGTTACTCCGACTCCAAGAAGACCGCTGGGATATAACTTTTGAAGTAATAGTGGAAGGGTCATGTTGTAATCAGTTTCGCCATTTGCATTTAGTGGAAGGTTAAACCCTGCATGTGTATTTTGCAGAGCAAGAAGAATAATGCCGGGTAATATAACGATCAAAGGCATAAATATTTTTGGAACAGCAGCAATGATTGGCGTACGGCGGGCTTCATTTAAATTTCTCGAGATCATAGCCCTTTGCACTACCAGAAAATCAGTGCACCAATAACCAAAAGCTAATACAAACCCTAGTCCAAAGACCAGGCTAAAAGCATCAACACCCATTGGATTTGTGGAGGCACTGCCCATACCTTTCCAAAGATGCAATTTTGCATCGTCAACGTTTTGCACAATGCCCTCCCATCCGCCTGCCATTTGCATACCCAAATAAACCAAGGGTGCTATTCCAAGTACTATCAAAAAGAATTGTAGCACTTCATTATAAACTGCACTTGTTAATCCTCCTAAATAAGTATAGATAAGAACAATTCCAGCAGCCAGCCAAATAGAAATATTAAAGTTCCACCCAAGAATAGCATTCATAAGCATAGCTAATGCATACAATGAAATGCCAGATGAAAAAATAGTCATTGCCGCAAAAGTCAACGCATTAAATGTTCGTGTCTTTTCATCGAATCTAAGCTTTAAGTACTCTGGTACGCTTCGTGCTTTACTGCCATAATAAAAGGGCATCATGTAAATACCTAAAAATATCATAGCAAAGGCTGCCCCTAACCAATAAAAGTGGGTAGTATATAAACCATACTTAGCACCACTTGCTGCCATTCCCAGTACTTCCTGTGCACCCAGATTAGCGGAAATAAAAGCTAAAGATGTGATCCACAGGGGGATAGTGCGATTGCTCATCAAAAAGTCATTACCTGTTTTGATTCTGCGCTTTAAAAGAAAGCCTATCCCTACAACAAATAGGAAGTAAATAACAATGATCAGATAATCGATGGATTCAAGTTTCATAATCGGTGTATGATATTGGTTAACTTATACTTTCTGGCTGTTTTGATTGTTAATTATCCTGCTTTGCTCATATCCTCTTCTATTTTAGCTAAATTTCAATGGGAACTTTTTAACAGAGTCATTGCATTGAACCTCTGAAACTAATTACTTTCCCATGGTCTATTCTCTTCGAGTTAACCATACTTCTCACACGCTGCTACTGCTGCAAATACTTTCATTCACCTGCCGCCAACAACTAGCTGCGCCTATGAGGGAAGCTTCTTCGCCAAGTTTTGCTTTTTGTATTATTGCGTTATTTGTAAGAACATGTAATTGCCGATGCAATTCGTCTTTGAAAAGAGGAAATGCTTTTGAAATATTCCCTCCAATCACGATGATCTGCGGCTCATAATCATTTATTATCATTTGCAAAAAGGCAGATAAATTTAATCCAAATTCCCTAAACACCTCCATTGCAATAGCATCATTTATAGCTAACGCTGCCAGATCCTTTACTCCACTAATTTGTTCGCCACTTAGCGTTGAATAACGGGCTATAAACCAGCGCGTCGATAAATAATCTTCAGCAATTCCATCTAAAAAGGCTGTATGCCATAAGTCAGCATCTTCAGTACTTCCATTAAAGTATTTTGCTGAGCCCAACCCGGTACCAAATGTTAACCCAATTGCTTTTGATGTGCCTTTTGCTACCCCAGAAAATACTTCTCCCTTCAAAAAACTTTCTGCATCATTTATAAAACGTATGTTATAAGCCGGCATATCTAGGCTTTCTGCTAAAAGCTCCTTTACATTTAAACCATAAAGTGAATCATACTTGTCCTGGTTCTTCATCCATGCAATGCCCTTTAGATAATCGAATGGACCTGGCATTGCGATACCAATTTTTTTATCATTTAGTGCATGACCTGAAAAAGCTCTTTCAATAACACTACTCCATAAAGAGACAATTTCACTTACGGTTCCCTTAGCATTTACCGGCTCTCTGACTTGCCTACTTTTTAAAGAAGTCCCAGTTTTTAAGTCTATAAGTGTTGCAGTTATATGAGAGCCCCCAATGTCAACTCCTAATACAATCTGGTCTTCCATCATTGTTAGTTTTTTGCTATAGCATTTCTCAAATCCCTACTGATTTAGATCTGCCTAGTTGAAAGAAATCTAAGTTTGATTTATTAGAAGGTTTTTCTTTGAGTTACTCCTTTTAATATTTTTTGCGATTGATGATTTGCGTATTACCAAAGGAGCCGGAAGTACTACTTCCTTTTCTTCTGTTGCTACACCATTCGCTGCGACTTCATCAAGTATTATGTTTATTATTTGTTTAGACATTTCCTGGATGGGCTGTACCACAGCAGTAATTGAAGGTGAATGTAACCGGAATAGATCATGATCGTCAAATGAGATAACACCAATATCAGAAGGTATTTTTAGCTTAAGGTTTTTAATTGCATCTAAACCGCTAATGCCTAGGTAATTCGTAGCAAAAAATACTGCATCTAAGTCTGTTTGTTCAGATAAATACGATTCTATATCGACAATATAGTTTTCCGCATTATCGTGGTATGAAACTTTTTTGATGTAGGCTTTTAACTTGTTTTCTTCTATAGCTTTTTTATAACCAGCTAACCTATCCTGCATTTGCGTTTGCTCTGAACTAAGAGTAATGAAGGCTATGTTTTTATAACCTTGTTCAATAAAATGAGTTATTGCATTAAAGGTACTTCCAGCATTATCTACAACAACATAACTGGTATTCACATTGGGGAAGTACCGGTCAAATAACACAACATTACATTTGTCCAATAATAAAGATTTAATATCTTCTTCTGTTCCTGCCGTAGGTGTAATTATATATGCATCTACCTGCCGTTCTCGAAAAACCTTTATAAGTTCTGTTGTTTTATCGGTATCGTTTTCAGAGCTACAGTATATTATTCTAAAGCCTTTTTCATAAGCATTTTCTTCTATCAACCTGGCTACGTTAGAAAAAAAGGGGTTGGAGATGTCTTCAACAATTAAACCGATAAGGTTTGTTTTACCCGTTCTCAAACTTTTTGCTAAATGGTTCGGTGCATAATTTACTTTTTTTACATACTTAAGCACTCTTTCTGCTAAATCAGAACTTATTCGCTTTTCACTTGCTTTGCCATTCAATATAAATGAAACAGTAGTTATTGACACCTTTAGTTCCCTTGCAATGTCTCCGATCACTAAAGCCTTTTTTCTCATTTATCTGTTATTAATTTTTTAAATATAACGTACAATACTCTTGATCAGCATTGATGGAAGCTGTTTTAAACTATAAATTTTCATTTTACGCCAATATTAGTTCGTTAACGTGCCGAATTGCGGCATCTTCCGCTGCAATAGTTTGTTTACATCAACCTCTTCACTAACAGGCATTAACTGGAAACTGTATTGATACCTCTTACCTATTAACAAATATTCCGGATGCACCCTGGCACCCCAGCCTATATCACCACCTACACCCATTTGTTTATAATCTATAAAGAGATATGTGTTTGCTCCTCTCTGTAATGTATGACTTAGTTTAGACTCATTTAAGGCTTGCAATGAATAATCCTGCACATTAATGCTTAACAAGGAATCATTTGCTGATGCAAGTAAACCTGTACCATCTTTTGCTGATAACAATGCCCATCTTACATCTGTTTTATTACCTGTTTCCTGTGGCATAACATAAGGAAAATGCTGGCTTGCAACG
>DASVST010000324.1:0-4129 GCA_036387965.1 Segetibacter sp.
ATTGGGGTTGCATTTCCACTAACACTCATTACAAAACGATTGGGCATTAATGTACCGTTGTTGGCTATACCCGATGCAACTCTTGCCACAGCAGCCGGTGTTGCAATAAGTTCACCTTGCCCCCACGCCATACCCGAAACCCCTTTACCTCTTGTAGGTTTAATGTTATTAGGATTATATCTCTTCACAGTTGCGAATTCTGTTTTGCGCCATAATTCGCGCCAGCTGTTTTGCTGTGATATATTACCCGGATCGCTTTCATAAAAATAACCTCCCACACCCCGTAAGAACATTCCTGTTTGCAAGTATAATGTACCCATCTCTTCCTGCAGTTGCTCTTCGTTCGCAAGCCTTATAAAAAAGGAGTTGTTTGACCGCACTATCGCTCTTTCTATTGTTATATTACCAGCTTCATCAGGTTCAGGACTTTTTAACCTGATGAGATCCTGTGGCAAAACACGAACGGTCATAGTAGCAGCTGCCTCGCCTAATTTATTAAAAGCTGCCAATGCTGTTATAAGTTTTGCTGTAGAACCTGGTTGTGTTGCATGCGTAAAACCCATGTCACTGTTTACATTCCACCCCGGCATTTTATTAAGTTCCCGCTCACTTAATGTAAGCATATCCCAATCATTAACCGGTGGTAAAGGGTAAGAAGCAGAAGCAAGAACATCACCGGTATTATCTTCCATAATTACAACAGAAGCACGCTTTATTTTAACACTGTCATCACTAGCTAATCCTCTTTGAATGCTGGTCTGAAGTGATGCATCTACGGTAAGTTGCACATCCCTGTTTCTCTTCTTGAATTCTTCAACTGCCTCACTATTTATTCCTGCAAGTAGCAACCCTGACAATGCGCTATAATCTCTTTTACTTATGGTCATTTCTGTTGAT
Organism: Segetibacter sp.; assembly: GCA_036387965.1. Taxonomy (GTDB): domain Bacteria; phylum Bacteroidota; class Bacteroidia; order Chitinophagales; family Chitinophagaceae; genus Segetibacter. The sequence continues at coordinate 898 of DASVST010000324.1, forward strand.
GAACGAGGAAGAAAACGATCTTGCCTGAAGCGTGTTGCACTCACCTGGAACTTAGTTGCCGGTGTAGGAAAACCACGTAACTCAGATGCATGTTCGTACTCTCCAAAATATCCGTTCGATGATCCATTGAAAACACCGGTGTTTGCATCTCCCGTCCAAAAGAAAGTTTGTTCTCCGAAAGGATAATAACGATCTAATCTTTTATATGCAAGTCCTTGCAGGTTTTCTCTTGGAATTCCTAAGGCAATCAATGAATCTTCGTATTTTATTATTTGCTCCGGATGGCTGGTCGCAAGTATTTGACCCTTCCTGTCCAATAAGTTTCCCGCTTGTAGTCTGTTCATTAAAATGTTTATGCGAGGGTTATAGCTAAACATTCGTGCACCACTTCTATCGGCAACTAAGGCAGGCTCAACTACCCACTTTTTATTATTGAACAGGTATCGTGAAACATTTACTGACAAGAGTATAATGCCAAGACACGCGGCTAAAAGTGCGGGAACTAAATTCTTATCCTGCTGCCTTGTAATAAATTTCATTTGAGCTGAAGACCCTTGTATATGAGAAGCTGATAATAGAAATCCTGCAGCAACCATATTAGTAAGTAAGGATGATCCTCCATAACTCATAAAGGGCAAAGCAACACCTGATAGTGGTAATGCGCCTGTAGATCCTCCTGCGATTAACAGGAACTGAACAAATGTGCCCACACCAATACCTGCACATAAATAAAACAAAAACGGTGTTCCGGTCTGTCGTCCAATAACAATGGAACGATGAAGGAAAAGCAGGAACAAAATGAATATACAGATGATACCTGCCCATCCAAATTCTTCGCCCATCGAAGGCAAGATCATGTCTGTATGTGCTTCAGGAATTGTTTTAGCAAACCCCTCACCTACTCCCTGACCTGTGATGCCACCACCGGACATTGCCCAAATACCGTTAGCAACCTGGTCACCACCAAACACTTCGTTATTCCACGCGTCCTGCCAAATTGCTTTTCTGTCAACCAATCTTTGTACCGGACCAGGGAACAACTTTTCCAGGTAAGGTATTTGATCGAGCAACATAAAACCTCCCATTATAACTAAGGCCATAACAGCAGTTTCACTTAGTCTTTTCCGTTTTACAGTCATGTATAAGAACATAAGTCCTGCTGTAATTCCTGTAGCCAGCCATACATTATCTAATAACCATGTGGTTAATACATATAGTAAAACTGCGGCTGCCATATAAATAAAATCACCCCGGGAAAAAGAGAAAAGAATGATGAAAGTAAAACAGCAAACCATTGCAGGACCTAAGTCACCCAGCATTAAGAACAATAGAATTGCGGCAACAATTGCAACTAAAGCAAATGCAAAAAACGATGATCGTTTTTTCCACGAGGTATATTCAGCAATAAACTTTTCATTAGCCGCAAAATATCCTGCCAGGAAAATTATAACCATGAACTTAACCAACTCGCTCGGTTGAAAGCCAAACAGGTTAACCTTGACTCCACTTCCTTCAGGACCGGTTCCAAACACAAGTGTTAATGCTAACAAGCCTATTGCCATAATGGCCCAAGGCCAACCATTCGCAGCACGCCTGTCGTTCTTGAACACAAACAAACGATACAAATATGAGTCAGCAGTAAAACGGCGAAGATCGAAAAGCAGTAAGATTATTATACCGATTACTCCGCCACCGAAATAAGTTATGGTATTCCTTGCAAGAAAACGATCTCTCAAAGGGTCCTGCAAACTAAATAATGTGATAAACGAAATTCCGATCAGTAACATTAAGACCGGAAGAATTAGCTGATCAGCTCGAGGAAAGCGAATGCTTAGAATGATATGAATCAAAAAGAACGATAGAAAAAAAGTTGCTGCAATTATCCAGAACCAACGTGTAACTTCTTCAGGTGTTCTAACAATAAAAGCTTTTTCTTTTCTTAGGTTGTTGAAGTCTCTTGTAGAAAAAAGCTTAAGTGTATGCGGAGACTGCTGAAAGGTTAAGTCAGTGTTTTCATCTAACTGCTGCACACCTTGCGATTGCCCAAACTGAAAGCCGGGTTGTAGTGGAAGAACTTCATAGGTTTTACCTGCGGGTAAACCGGTAAAAGAAAATTTACCACTTGCATCTGTTCTTGCATAAGCACTAAAATTTTGAAGCTGCCTGCGTTTCATACTGTCAGCAACAAAAACTTTTCTTACGCCATTTTTATACTCGACTATGCTATTTTCTACCTCGGTAACTTCTTCACTATAAACGCTGTCCTGCGGAACAATTAAATTGAGTCTAACCAATACTCCGGCAACGGGTTGTTCTTCCTCTTTAAAAATACTGCCTGTAATATTCCTGTTGCCCATTGCAACAGCAGTTGTAGAAGTAACCGCCAGGGGTCGGCGCCGCTCCTGTTCAAACAAAGCAGAATCTGCTTCAGAAAAACCTAGTAACGAGCGTGAGACATCTATTCTTTTCCTGAAAACATCACCCCCCTTTCTATAGGCATCTTCTGCATTAATGTTGTAAGCTTTCTTATTTAATTCGCCTATGTTGTCCATCACTTCGGCATTGGTAGCCCTAACCCGCGAAACAACAGAACTAATAAGGTCTATATCTTTGGTATCCTGAAAATAAAAACCTTTTGCAAGTAAAGCCTTAATGCGTTCGCCAGATTTATCAGCATTCAAATTCATCATTGTACCTTGTTTCATTCGTTGCGGTACTTCTGCAAAATCTTTGGAGAGAACAGTATACAATTGAAAAAATAAAAATCCCATCAGTGCTGATGTCAGCACCAGAAACAATCGTTCTATGTTTCTCCCTTTATACACTTTTTTATCTGAAGCCATGCTCACTTAATGGTATTATAGAGAATCTGTTTTATATAATATTGAATCAGTAATCCTTCCATTCAAAATCACATTATTCGGAAATAAGTACTGGTATTGAATAGGCACCCTGCAATTTCTAAACTGAACATTTTTAAAATGCAAAACATCATTTTGCAAAAGAATTCCAATGTCAAAATTTTCGAAGGTTATGCTGTCTAAAAAAAGATAATTACACGTAGGTGAGATAATGAACGCAGGACCTGCAAAAGCAGAATCGGCAATTAAGGTTTTCCCATTTCCAATAATGTGTAACGAATCTGTTTGTATTAAAATAGAATCAGAAATAATGATTCTGTTTCCGTCTGTTGAATCCGATAAAAATATTTGTTTGTTTGTACTATTAATGC
>DASVST010000325.1:0-6279 GCA_036387965.1 Segetibacter sp.
CCCCGAGCTGCTGATTCTTGACGAGCCTACTAATGGTCTTGATCCTGCCGGCATTATCGAACTCCGTGCACTCATAAAAAAGCTAAACAAGGAGCATGGCATGACCATACTAATATCCAGTCACCTGCTAAGTGAGATCGAGAAAACGGTTAGCCATGTAGGTATTATCTACAAAGGAAAAATGCTGTTCCAGGGATCATTAGCGGAATTGCACAACTTTCAACAGAAAGACGCAAAACTGCTGATCAACACGTCAGATAATGAAAAAGCATTCGCTCTTCTGCAAGCCTATGCTCCCAAATGGGAAGAGGGCGGAATCTCTGTAACTCTGGAAAACCAGCAGCAGGTAGCCACCATTCAACGTACTATTTCCCAGCATAACCTTGATATCTATTTGTTGCAACCCCGATCAAATGACCTCGAACAATTATTCATTGACCTTACATCCGCCCACTCATGAAATTGCTTACTGCACTTCGGTCCGAAATGCTCAAGACCAAACGAACCGCTTCCTTCTATTTCACGCTTGTAATTGCAGCGGTTATTCCTGCGATTCTCCTGCTTAACCTGCTTACCGGTGGCGGCGACCTTACAGCCATCCGTAAAGACCCACTCAACGCCATCTTTCAGCTGGGCGCGGAAAGGACTGGCTTCATGTTTTTACCATTGTTCCTGATCCTGGTATGCACCCTGCTGCCGCAGATCGAATACCGTAATAATACCTGGAAGCAGGTCTTCTCCTCGCCGCAAACAAAGGGAAACATATTCCTGGCGAAGTTCATAAACACTAACCTGCTCCTTATACTTTTTCTTATTGCTAATCTAATCTTCATGTCGCTGGTGACTGTGGTAACGCATTTTTCCGAGCCGGCGCTGAACCTGCTCTATCAGCCTTTCGACGCTAACACGTTAGTGGTACGAACCGCCAATTCCTACATTACTATGCTGGCTTTGTGCTCCTTACAATTCTGGCTCGGGTTACGGTTTCGAAATTTCATTGTTCCTACGGCCGTTGGGCTCGTCCTTTGGATTATTGGTATAACCCTGGTGTTTGAGGAGTCTAATCTCCTAGATTTCTATCCCTACAGTTTTCAAATCTTCCCGTCAACGTCTAAGCTTCAGCCAAAGTTGACACAGGTTGCATGGACTTCGGTAGGGTATGCGACGCTGTTCCTTTTGCTTGGTTTCCTGGATTTCCGAAGGAGAAGGTTGACTGCATGAGGTCAAAGGGCTATCCAAGCCTCTCTCACTGTGATCTAAATTTTTTTGAATCACATGCTTGCTCTACTCGTGCCTTTATTTTTTATTGAATTTTAATGAGATGCAGTTTTGGATTGGTGTATAATTGTGAAATAAATTGACGAGGCCAATTGTACAACGCACACCAATGATCCTAAGAATCTTTTATCCCAACGGCGAAACAAATAAAGAAATTATAATAACATCTTCAATCGTTGGAGGGTTATTGTACTTGCTCTTAATCATTTATCAACCCTTTGGAACCAGCCAATTTGAACACCCTCATAAATACTTATTGTTATTTCCGTATGCAATTATTGCCACTTTATCATTATACAGTATTAATATAATATCACGCAGAAATAAGCAAAAATGGACAATCGGTTTAGAGCTAAGTAAAATTCTTTTAGTACTCCTGTCCACTTCTATATTGTCCTATTTTTATAACGCCCTTTTTGTAAGTAAAGTCAGCCTTTCGTTTGAAAAGTTTTTGTACATGTTCTTCTATACCTCTGCATTGGGGTTGCCTGTTTCGGCCATGTATTTCCTGGGGAGATATATCTACCTGGATAAGAAAAGCAAATCTACCAGTGCCAGCAATTTGATAAACTATGGACATCCCTTTGTCCCTACAACAGTCATTGATATAAAGGACAGCAATACCGAATTACATATTGTGGCTGACTATGGTAATTTTGGTTTATGCATTAAGCAAGAAGATTTCGTTTATGCAGAAGCCGTGGATAATTACTGTTTTATTCATTTTTATAAGAATGGTATCATTCATAAAGAAATGATCCGGATTTCTTTAACCAAATTACTAAGCCAGCTTCAAACACATGCTATTAAGAGGGTACATAGGTCATTTATTGTAAACCTGGAAAAAGTAGGGAAATACAAAGGGAATGCGTCCGGGTATAAAATTTCCTTAAACGATGTAGATAATGAATTAATAATTTCAAGAACCTATGTTGATTCTATCGTGCCTGTCTTAAAAACCTTTGTCGTTCGTCCCTAACGCTTGTTAGTCGCCACTTTGCTGTAGCTTTCTGATTCTGCCCGTCTACTTTTGAAAAGTAATTCAAAGTGGCAATGAAAACAATTTTAACCCTCTGCTTTTCTTTTAGTTTCCTGCTTTCGTTCTCTCAATATTATTCAACAGAAAAATATATGACAATGCTAAAAAGCCTGCAAGAGGCGTGACTGTTTTGTTATTGAAGCAATCAGATTCTTCTTTAATAAAATCAGCTATCACCAACTTTGAGGGTAGATTTTCATTGAAACCAATAAAGCCGGGAAGCTACTTTATCAGTTGAATCAAAAAATTCCTTACCTATTTCAAGTAAATCCAAATTCTAAAACATCTAATAAATGAAAAAAGTATCCATTATCCTCTGGTTGATAATTGTCAGCTCGAAGTTGGTTTTAGCCAATAATGACTCGAAGGAACGAGAAGCCATGATGAACAAAGTTTTCACTACGCTGGAAACTTACATAGCGAATCCTCATTGGTTAGCGGGAAAAGAGTATAGAAAATTTAAAAAACTGATGCTCTCAAAGAGGAAGCTCAGGCTGCCCATGAATGTGTACACGGATCTGTTCAAAAAGGAAAAACAGAAACTACCTTTTACACACTTTGATTTAATCTCTAAAACTCCCCAGGCATCAGAGACAAAGGCTATTCGAAAGTCTCCTTTCTCGTGGAAAGAAGTGAATGATCGAACAGTGTATTTGGATATTGATCAATTTTCGGACGACGCTGCAGGCATGTTTAAAATCATTGAGCAGATAAAACAAAAGCCCTATCAAAACCTGATTATTGACCTTAGAGGTAATGGCGGTGGCACACTGGATGCTGCCGTTGTACTGGCCCGGTATCTAACAAACAACAGCGTTGATGCGGGAATCTACCTGACACGTAAATGGTACCTGCAAAATAAAGAACTGCCTACAACCGCTCAGATTGCATCCATTCCTTACCTGACAGACATGACCTACAAAGGTATTCAGAAGATGTTTGAGAAGGAAGCTGCTTTCAGAATGGTTGTTCCGCCACACCAGGACAAAATATTTAAAGGGCAGATCTACCTGCTGACAGACAAACAAACAGGTAGCGCCACTGAACCGTTTGTATATGAGCTAAAGAAGCTGCCAAATGCCACTGTAGTCGGGGAAAGAACTGCCGGTGCCATGCTGAGTGGTGCCCGGTTTCCTATCAATGATCAGTACAATCTTTTTCTGCCAATTTCAGATTTCATAACGGCTGATGGAAACAGGATCGATAAAGTTGGTGTAGCACCAGATGTTGAAAGGAAATCTTCAGAGGCATTGGAGTATGTACTCAGTGTGCTTATTAAATAGCGCTTTGAAATTGTCACATGCTTTTGAATATTGTTGTTTCTGGTTTGATTGTGACCGGGAATTCGGGTTCGATGTTGTCTGTGGTGTTCAGTTTCAAAGGATGTACTAGAAAGCAAAAAGAAGCGGCAGATAACGACACCGAGGAAATAAAAATGCTTTGTGATTGACTCACAAAGCATTTTGTTGTGCCCGGGACTGGAATCGAACCAGCACATCCTTGCGAACGGCAGATTTTGAGTCTGCTGCGTCTACCAATTCCGCCACCCGGGCTTGAGTGGGCTGCAATATTACAGTTTCACGCCATTCCCTCCAAAATCCTGTTCAGGTATTTTTTCTTGAAGTAGTATTCTTTTACTTGCAGCAATTCTTCTGTGGTAGTAGTACCCTCTTTATAATTCTCAATAATGTTTTTAACAGGCTCATATATTTCTGACTGCAAATTATTTATTTGCGATTTTATGTTCGCTAATCCCGATGTTTCCTGTTCCATTTTAGCTTCTACTAATTGTTCATTCAGTTCTATAACTTCCATGAGAAACTCGGGAGGTAATTGATATTTCTCTTCTTCTTCGAGTAACTCCATCGATTGTAAGACATACTTTATTGTATCATCAGGGTTGTTGAATGTTTTATAGGCTTTGTTTACGAGCGATGATTTTTCAAGTGCTTCAGCCTGTTCATCTTCTGTGCCTTGCGATGCAAAGTCAGGATGATACTTCCTGCTTAATTCATAAAACTTCTTCTTTATTTCCTGCTGGTTAGGTTTTAGAGAAACAGGAATGTTGTATAGATCAAAGTAGTTCATGTGTTAGGCGGTAGGTTGAGAGGTTGATAAGTTGATATGTTCAGTGGTTATGATTTTACGATTACACTATGCTGCTATGACATACTGCCTTTGAACCGAGCGTGGCAACGATGTAACATAGTAGTACAACTGCAGGTTTCATAAATAAAATTATCTTCGGCACAAAGTTACTGCAATGCTTGTTATAGGCTTGATAAGAGAAGGCAAAATACCTGCTGATAATCGTGTAGCATTAACCCCTGCACAGTGTAGGTGGCTGCACAAAAAATTTAGTGATATACGGGTGGTTGTTCAATCTGCTGAGACCAGGTGTTATACTGACGCCGAGTATCAACGTGCTGGGGTTGAAGTAAAAGAAGATCTGGGTGAGTGTGATGTATTATTTGGAATTAAGGAAGTGCCTGTTAACCATTTGGTAGCTGGTAGAAAGTACATCATTTTTTCCCACACACGCAAGAAGCAACCGTATAACGCGAAGATGCTGAAGGCGATGGTTGATAAAGGGATTAGCCTTGTAGATTATGAATGTCTTGTACACGAGGACGGGCAAAGAATTATTGGTTTTGGCTTCTTTGCTGGAATTGTTGGCGCTCACAACGGTATTATGGCTTATGGCAAACGTACAGGTGAATTTAACCTTGGGCGAGTGTATGAATGCAAAGATTACCGCCAATTAATCAACACCTATTTTGGTTTAAAGCTTCCAAATATTAAGATCGCGGTAACCGGTAACGGACGTGTTGCACATGGTGTTTTAGAAATCATGAACCTGATGGATGTAAGAGAAGTGGAGCCTGAAGACTTCAAACAGCAACAATTTACTTACCCTGTTTATGCTCACTTTAAAGGAAGTAATTTGTACCGGCATAAGGGAGGAGAAGTGTACCGGAGAGACGAATTTCATCAGAACCCTTCGATGTATGAATGTGTGTTTGAAGAATTCTGTGCACATGCTGATGTATTGATGAATGGTGTTTATTGGGATAAGCATATTCCACAATTGTTTACCTGGGATACGATGAAAAGAGATGACTTTAAAATTCAAACGATAGCTGACATTACAGATGACGCTTACGGAAGTGTACCATGTAACATTGGTGATGGAACTTTTGAGGAACCGGTTTATGGGGTTCATAAATTATCAGGTGAAAGAACTGCTCCATATTTAGAAACAAGTGTTGATGTAATGGCTGTTGGTAATCTGCCCAATGAATTGCCGAGAGATGCAAGCAGGTATTTTGGTGAACAATTAATTAAGCATGTGCTCGATGACTTACGAACAGGGAGTTCAGTAATAGTAGATAAAGCAACGATTTTAATAGATGGCAAGTTGACTGAGAAGTATAGCTATTTGCAGGATTACGTTGATAACGCGTAAGGGTTATAAGTGCAGGTAGTAGTCCTTCAAAAGATAAATGAACTCAGGTGAATATTCATTGTTGATCTTTATTGTAATCTCCCTTTCTTCAACTCGTAACGAAACTTTTTTTGTAAAAACACCGATCGTTCTAAAGTAACCATGTTTTTCAGTTTGCTTTACGTTGGCTTTTTCTTCAAGATATAAATGCTGCCTTTCAGCAATTACAGCAAAATCATTAAACAACTCATAGGGGAGGAGAATGTAAAATTTCCCATCATCGTTCAATAAATCATAAGCTGCTTTTGATAAGGCTTCATACGAAAGTTCATCTGTATGTTTTGCTATGTTCTTTTTATCATCAATACTTTTTAATGATTGATTGAAGAACGGTGGATTAGATATAATAGCGTCGTATAGTTGATAAGTTGATTGGTTGAATTGTTGAATGGAATAATGATGAAGGTGTAGCTTGTTATTCCACGGTGATGTTCTAAAATTATCTTCTGCTTGTTGA
>DASVST010000326.1:0-6076 GCA_036387965.1 Segetibacter sp.
TTAAGTTGTACTTATGCTTGTAGCGTTCGTTCAATTGCTTCTGCTTATCATCTAAATCTATCTTTCTGCCCTGGATAAAAGCTTCTGTTATGTTGTTTGTTCGCACGTCTAATATGTCGCCGGTAGAAACAACAATATTTGCATCTTTTCCAACTTCGATGCTTCCGGTTTTATCTGCTACCCCTAAAATTTTTGCCGAATTTAACGTGATAGCCTGCAATGCCTGTTCCTTGGTTAAGCCATAAGCTGCAGCTGTACCGGCATTAAAAGCGAGGTTACGACCACGTGTCTGACCATCGTCGTCGTTAATCGAAAACAACACACCTGCCTTTTGGAGTATTGCGGGTGTTTTATAAGGCTGATCAATATCATCGTCAGCAAGTGTAGGCAAGCTATGTGGTTGATTTAAAATAACAGACACATTATTCTGCTTCAACAAATCTGCAATCTGCCAGCTGTCACTTCCTCCAACTATCACCACATCTAGCCCAAACTGTTTTACAAAATCAAGCGCAACCAACATTTGTTTCACGGTATTTGCGGTAATGTATAGTTTCTGGCTTTTATCAAACAGGCCTTTTACTGCAGCAAGCTTCAGGTTAGTTGTTTGATGATTTGGTTGTGCGTTATAAGCTTTTGCTTCACGAAGAAAGCTTTTGAATTGGTCTACAATTTCCAAACCTTGTTTAACCGGATCAACTTGCGGTTGTTGCCCTCCTCCACCGAAGCCACCAAAACCTTTAATTAAAGCGGGCATGTTAAAGTGAATTCCTCCATCTATTTTATAAGCCGCATCTTCCCAGTTCCATGCATCCAGCTGAACAACGGAACTTGAACCACTTACAATACCTCCCTCGGGTACAACATTCGCTAACAATATGCCTTGCGAACGAAGTGTATTGATAACTTTCGAATCAGTGTCGTATGCAACAATGGATCTTATTGAAGCATTGAGCTGACCAATTTCCCGTGCATCGCTGGTTGCACGAACACTATTAACCTCAACCAAGCCAAGGTTACTTGCAGGTAGAATCAAACCAGGATAAACGTGTTTCCCCTGCCCGTTTACGATTTCTGAACCCACTGGCGGCGCTACGTTTGGTCCGATCATCGAAATTTTTCCATCAGTTATTACGATGGATGTATTGTCTAAAACCCGTCCATCTCCAACATGAACAGTTGCATTAGTAATAACAACTGTCTTGGATTGCTTAGGTGCAGGGTATACTGTTTCCTGCGCCTTACCGGCGACAAGTAAACAGATGAGTGATATGCTTAAAAATATTTTTTTCATGACTGATGTTTATTTGTTTTCTAGTTCACTTGAATCTATAGTTAAAAGACCGTGGCTATGATTATGGTCGCCGCACGTTTGCATGATTTTGTACGTTGGCTGGGCTGGCGTAACCGGTGCACCTGCACGTTTTTCACCATTCATTTTTTTAATGATTCTGTTTCTTTCAGTTGCCACCGTTTTACGTAATTGCAAATCTTTATCACGGTCAAAGTACACAATACCGTCAACCACTGTGTATAAAGCGACTGAGTAGTTGCTTAATGGATTTGTATCCCACAAAGCAAGATCAGCATCTTTACCAACTTTAATACTGCCCACTCTATCTTCGATGTGCAGCATTTTTGCTGGATTTAATGTTACCATCTTCTATGCGTCTTCTTCACTCATGCCGCCATATTTAACGCTTTTACCAGCTTCGTGGTTTAAGCGACGAGCCATTTCAGCATCGTCCGAATTAATAGCCACGTTCAACCCAACATTGTGCATGATGGTCGCGTTGTAAGGAATAGCATCCTCTACTTCCATTTTATAGTTCCACCAGTCAGAGAAAGTTGATGCATTAGCACCATGGGCTTTCATTTTATCCGCTACTTTATATCCTTCCAAAATGTGTGTGAACGTGTTGATCTTGTAGCCCATTTGTTCCGCGACCTTCATCGCTGAGTTAATTTCACTTTGTACGTAAGAGTGACAAGTAATGTGGCGTTTATTATTTAAAATTTCAACAAGAGCATCTAATTCTAAGTCTCTGCGTGGTGCTGCGCCTTTTTTGTCTTTGTTGTATTCTTTCCATCCTCTTTCATAATCCTTTGCACGTGTAAATGCATCAACTAAAACCTGCTCAACACCCATTCTTGTATCGGGGAAACGGGTGTTACCCTGAGTGCTTGATGAACGCTTTACGTTTTCACCTAATGCAAATTTTATCTGACCAGTCCAGTTCTTAAACTTCAAGCCTTCATCATCAGCACCCCAGCGCATTTTTATCAATTGCGTTTGACCACCGATGGTGTTTGCAGAACCATGGAGGATGTGGGAAGTTGTAACACCACCGCTCAATTGGCGATAGATATTTACATCATCTGGATCTAAGTTGTCGGAAATTCTAACTTCAGAACTTACGCTTTGACCGCCTTCGTTAATTGAAGCAGCAGCAATGTGTGAATGCTCATCGATAACTCCGGCAGTTAAATGTTTGCCGGTTCCATCAATGGTTCTTGCACCGCTCTCAGAAAGATTTTTTCCGATTGATGCGATCTTACCATTGCGAACCAATACATCTGTGTTTTGAAGGATACCATCTTTTTCATTCGTCCAAACGGTAGCGTTTTTAAATAGAAGCGTTTCCTGTTTTGGCTGTTCTGCTTCTGTCCATCCATAAGGCTCGAACGGATAGATAACTTTTCCCAACGCTCCTAAAGGTTTTTTGCGTGCGCTGTCGGCTTTTTGTGTTGCTGGTTTATCATAAGTTGCAGTCCATGAAAAGCGATTTCCTGCACTGTCTTCACCCATACCAGTCCATACATCATCGTTTACAATTCCACTCAGTCTTAGGTTTTCGCTGCCTCTTCTTTCAGGAGCTACATTGATGCGAACCTGGCGTCCATCATAATAAAATTTAGAAGTAACCGTATCCTTTCCGATCAAACTTGCAGCCGTGTTGCTCTTGAAATCCAGCATGTAATTAACGGGGCCGCTTGCCGTATTCAATACCACTTTATAGGTACCTCTCATGTCTTTCCAACCGTCGTCCTTTACAGGATACTTTGTACCTTGAACCCAGTTTTGAAAGATGGTAGTTTTATCGTTGAATACCGAACCTGAAGTAATTAAAAAGTTAGCCAGCTTACCCTCATCTAAACTACCTACCTGGTCATAAACACCTAATAAAGTAGCAGGGGTTTTTGTTAAGGCATTCATTGCAGCGGTTTCGGTAAGACCATAATTTATGGCTGTCCGAAGGTTGGTAAAGAATGATGTTGGTGTTTTAAGATCAGATGTAGTTAAGCAAAATGGAATGCCTGCTTTTTCGAAAGCTGCGGGATTTGTTGGTGCAAGCTCCCAATGTTTTAAATCTCCTAACCCAACAAAACGAGCATCGTTCGGATCTTCAACATCCTGTGTTTCGGGATAGTTCAGCGAAACTATATATGGGGCTTTGGTAGCAGCGATTTCTTTGATCCTTTGATATTCGTTTCCACCTGCTTTAATGATGTACTGAACACCAAATTCATCTCCTACTCTGTCTGCACGAATACCATTCCATTTATCGTTTGCTTCAAATATTTGCGGTAGTCCCTGGATGTCGTTCCATGCTTGCAGGCTTAGGTTTAAACCTTCTGATGCCGGCTTTGATTTGTACCATTGTGCATCAAGGAAAGTTTGGCGCAACAAAGCGATTGAACCCATCAACGAAGCAGGATAGCTTTGTGTGGACGTTCCGCGATTGAAAGAATAATGAGCAGATGCTCTTTCTTTTAATATGACCTTATTTTCATTTTCAGTTGAAAGAGTTACCAAAGCTCCGGTACCACGGGCAATACCATCTTTTACGTGAGATAGTACTGTTCCAAAACCAAGATCTCTCAGGGCTTTAGCCTTAGCTCCATCAATAGCAAATATCTTAAAAGTTTCTGCATCACTTTTTATTGCCTGGTTCCATCCATAAGGGCCTTTGGTCGTAGTTGCGATTTGCGGCTGCTGACCACCACCAAAGCCGCCAAACCCGGTAGTGGCAGGTTTCGCAGGTGTTCCATAGTCGCTGTAGATATCAATGAAAGAAGGATAAATAAACTTATCCTTACAATCGATAACTGCAGCATTTTTAGGTACAGTTACATTGGTTCCTACAGCTACAATTTTGCCCTCGCGGATTAGAAGCGTAGCATTCTTTAAAGTTGTAGTGGCATCTTTTACGATAGTAGCATTTGTAAAGGCATATACACCTTCACGCTTGTCTGCTATACCGTTTACGGGAAAGGTCTCCTGGGCAAAGGAAATTTGCACAATTATTATGCTGCCCAATAACCATAAAAGTTTCTTCATACGTTGTACTAATTTGAAAATTTTGAGAAATGAGGACTAAAGCTAATGAAAAAGAAAAGCCTTCGGTGATACATTGACTAAAATCGGTGGAAAAGGAGAAAGAATCTTTGAAATGCAAGGCTGCGGACGCCCATGGATGTGCGGTTGAAGTGATTGCGGCGCAACGAAGATGCTATGGAAACTGCGGCTGGTATCTAAGTTGTTCCTGCTTAGGATGTTGCTCTAAAAACAAAAAGCACCTTGTCAGGTGCTTTTGAAATATTTTCTAAAATTTTTATTCTGCTTCTGCTACAACTTCCTTCACCTCAGGTATCATACGTTTCATCATTCCTTCAATTCCAGCTTTTAAAGTGATCATGCTTGAGGGGCAGCCACTGCAACTTCCCTGTAGCATTAGGTTTACAACGCCTTCATCATAGCTTTTAAACTGTATAGCGCCGCCATCCATTTCTACTGCGGGTTTTACATAATTCTCCAGTAGCTCTTTTATTCTTTTTACCACATCATCATCATCTGCGCTTATTGCGTTTCCACCATCTGATTTTCTAACAACAATCTCCTCTTCGTTAAGAACGGTTCCGCCATTCTCAAGGTAATCTTTAAGAAATTGTTTGACAGTAGGAATGATATCCTGCCAGTCTTCGGTATCAGTAGTTTTTGTTAGCGTTACAAAATTGCTTGCTATAAAAACGCTTTTTATAAAAGGAAAGCTGAATAGTTCTTTTGCCAGTGGTGAAGGCCCCGCTGAAGTTTCATCAGGAAAGTCGATGCTTTTACCGGGGTATAATAGTTTGTTTGCCACAAACTTCATTGTTTCCGGGTTAGGAGTCATCTCTGTGTATATGCTGATAACGGGATTACCTGTCTTGATCATAATGTTCGATTTTACAGTTACAAAAATAACGAACACATTGCAGAAAAGACTGAATCTTAAGAATGAATGGAGGAAGCTTGTGATTTTTTTCTGAAATAGGAAATGAGGAGCATAAAAAAAGGGCCGAAGCCCCTTTCATTGGATATTGAACAGAAACATGAATTAATTACCAGACTTAGCTTTCACCTTTGTTTCAGCTTTAATGCTACCATCAACTGAAGGTCTTGCTTCCTTCACTTTCACTTTTGTATCGTCTGCCTTGTCTTTGATTTTTGTTTTTGCTTTATCAGCATTTCCTTTTGTCTTCTCTTTTACTTCGTTTCCTCGATTTACTGCACCTGATGCATCAACTTCAGCACTGGTTTGTGTAGAAGCACCTGCACTTAGTACGCTGTTTTCGTTTGCATTTGTTTTTGCGTTCGTATTAGCGTTTGCATTTGCATTAACAGAGCCATTCACTCTTGCAGATTCTCTTACTGTTGTTGAAGTTTGAGCCTTTACTTCTTTTGCTTTTTGCGCTGTTGTTGAAGCCGCACTATTCGTTGCCGCTGCTGTTTTGTTTACAACACCTGTATTAACTTTTGCGCCTACGTTAGTGGTAGATTTTACTCCAAGATTAACTTGGGCAAATGAAAATTGTGCAGCCAATATTAACGCCGCTGTTCCTGCTACTCTAAAGATTTTGTTTGACATAAAATTTGGTTTTTAGTTTTTCAGCCAACCACTTTTCATAAATCATGCCAAAAGCTTATATACTATTTTCCCAAGTGAGAAGGTGTGTTTACTATTTAATAGTAAATGTGTTAGCAATAAAATATTATATCTATCCCTTAATAGGACTGAGTATTGATTTTTAATTC
>DASVST010000327.1:0-2547 GCA_036387965.1 Segetibacter sp.
ATCATTGAGTTGTACAAGTTGCGAATCGCCGTTGGCTAACCCTGCAAGCAAAACAACTTATAAGGTAACAGGAACAACAATATACGGTTGTACAAATACAGATACCGTAACAGTAAATATTACCCAACCATTAGATATGCAGGTTGGCAAGGGCGACACTTTATGTTTAGGAAGCACTTTTAAATTAAGTGCTTCAGGAGCTGATCAATACCAGTGGTCTCCATCAACCTATCTTGATGATGCTTCTTCAGCAACGCCAAGTGCAAAGCCTGGTAGTACGATAACATATCGTGTTATAGGGAAGGATAGCAATAATTGTTTTGCAGATACAGGATATGTTACATTGAACGTTCGCCCGCTTGAAGTCTTTATTTTAGGAGATACATCAGCATGCGAACCCGCTAATCTTGCATTCAGGGGAAATATTTTATATAATGATTCATCACCTTTATCGTGGAACTGGGACTTTGGAAATGGTGTTAAATCTACAGAGCAGAATCCTGCTATTCAAAACTATCAAATCGCAGGAAATTATAATATTAAAGTAACTGTTTCAAATGCCAACGGCTGCGCTGCTGTCAAAGAAACTATTGCCAACATACATGCGCTGCCGAAGGTCGAAGTAGGAGCTGATACTATTATTTGCCGGTTCTCTCCGGTCACTTTAAAAGCTACTGGTGCAGATTCTTATGTGTGGGATCCTCAGCCTTCATTAAGTTGCCTGGATTGCGCAACACCGGTTGCTAATCCATCTACAAAAACAAAATACAAGGTTACAGGTAAGACAATTTTTGGATGTTCAAGTGTTGATTCAATTACAGTTGATGTGTCGCAACCTGTAAGCATGCAGGTAGCAAAAGGTGATACGCTATGCCTGGGCAGAAGTATAAAACTTGTGGCATCGGGCGCTGAAAAGTATCAATGGTCTCCATCAATTTATCTTGATGACCCTTTATCGCCTACACCAACAGCTAAGCCAGATACTACTGTTACATACAGGGTAATAGGAACCGATAGTATTAACTGTTTTGCAGATACAGGTTTTATTACGCTCAAAGTTTTTCCTATAGAAATAGGTATAGAGGGTGAAACAATAGCGTGTGAGCCTGCAAATCTTTCCTTTAAAGGAAACATAGTTAAAGATGATGCATCTGCACTATCATGGAGTTGGGACTTTGGGAATGGAGTGAAATCTACTGCTCAAAATCCGGATGTTCAGAGTTATTTAAAAGCCGGCAATTATCCGGTTAAAGTAACTGTAATAAATGCTAATGGATGTATGGGTTCTAAAGAAACAATAGCTCAAGTAAATCCTTTACCAAACGTAAAAGTGGGAGCTGATACATTAATATGCAAATTCTCTCCTCTTACTTTACAAGCTACAGGTGCCGATAGTTATGCGTGGGATTTTAAACCTTCGTTGAGTTGCTTGAATTGTCCGTCTCCTGTTGCCCGTCCGGATTCTGCGGTTACATACGCTGTTACAGGACGTAACCTTTTTGGCTGTACAAACAGAGACTCATTGATAGTAAGAGTAAATCAGCCCTTTGATATGAGGGTTGGTAATGGCGATACTTTATGCGTTGGTGAAAACTGCATGCTTTGGGCATCAGGAGCCCAGATGTATCAATGGACGCCTTCCACATTTTTGGATAATCCATTTTCAGCAACAACAAAAGCTGTTCCTAATACTACAATAACTTACCGGGTGATAGGAAAGGATAGCATTGGATGTTTTAGCGATACCGGCAGAATAACTGTACAAGTGTTTCCTAAACCGCAAATAGATATTCTTGGTGCAACTGCTATTAATTTGAGTGTTGGTGGTAGAATTACACTCGACACAAAAAACACCCCGGACATAAACAAATGGTTATGGACACCAGGCACCGGCTTAAGTTGCACAACATGTCCAAACCCTATAGCGACACCTGTTGAGACTACTAAATACACGGTAACAGGTTATAATATCGGTGGCTGCGTAAGCACAGATGAAGTAATAATTACTGTTATTTGTAATGACGGAAGCATTTATATACCCAATACATTCTCTCCAAATGGTGATGGTAGTAATGATGTTTTCTTCCCCAGAAGCTCTGTAAACTTTACCGTAAAAACTTTCCGGGTTTTTAACCGTTGGGGTCAGATGATATACCAGAGGGAAAATTTTTCTTCTAATTCATCTGCTGATGGTTGGGATGGCACTTTTAACGGGGTGAAATTAACCCCGGATGTTTACGTATACTCAATGGAAGTTACGTGTGGAAGCGGTGCTGTTATTCCAATTAAAGGCAACGTCACTTTAATTCGATAAGTTTTTTAGATATTAACTAGGCTGTGTGCCAGGACGAGTTGGTTTTTCGACACTTCTTTGAAGTTGTATTTGTGGAGATTTTTTATTTTCAACTCAAATATGTCGGCATACAGCTAAATTTGTCTTCCAATCAATTGAAAGCAGCAATTCAACTGCAACTAACTCTTAAGTGGTATTGGTAAGTAGTGATAATATTTTGATATGAGGGGAAGAGTTTTACAATTTAATTTACT
>DASVST010000328.1:0-10641 GCA_036387965.1 Segetibacter sp.
CGCCTTTCGACCCTGCCCGGGCTGGAATTAAACAAAGAAGCCGGTACAAAACGTACCGGCTCACCCTGCGGAATATTTAATTAACGGAGCACAAAACGTTTGCGATCATTTCCGCTTTGTACCAATCGTCTTTGGTATCGATGTTTACGTGCCACTGATTATCTGATTCTAAATAAGTAATGTTGTTACCATATAAATTCTTTTGATTTAAAATAACGTCGGTTCTAAAAATATACACACTACCATCTCTTATAAACGTATCGGGCAGTTTTTGGCGTGAAGTAATTATAGTAGTCTCACCAGTTGCTACTTTTAGAAACCCTGAATCATCTGCTTCGAATGCCCAGTGTGGATTGTATTGATGCGGAATTTTTTTAACTGAACATAAACTGTCTGCACCACTTACAATGAGTTTGTGAATACACTGATCTATAAAGCCATCATCTCTAAACGGACACGTGGGCTGCAGCAGGCAAACAAGATCGTAATGCTCCCCTATTTGCTCAAAGAAGTTTACCGCATGATAAACTACATCGAACGTTGGAGTGTTATCCTGCGCCAGGTGACCGGGGCGTAAGAATGGAACATCAACATTATTATCGTAAGCAGTTATTGCTGCCTGGGGATCATCAGTACTAATGATAATCCTGTCGAAACTGTTTGCTTTTAAAGCTGCCTGAAAAGTGTATTCTAGTAAAGGTGTTCCATTAAGTGGTTTTGTGTTTTTGCCTGGCACGCCTTTCGACCCTGCCCGGGCTGGAATTAAACAAAGGTTTTTCATCTTGGAATTTTAGAATTTTAGAATAACGGAGAGGAACAGTAGCGAGCACTTCAGCCATACTTTTGCCGGCCTCTCCATTGCCGTATACAAAAGATTGCCCTGGTCTGTCCTTATTAAGCCAATCAATAACTGCTTTCATAATCTGGTGCTTATCACAAGCCACATCTTTTACATTGCTTCCTCTCTCACGTCCCATTTGGCGGTTTCCGATATTTACAACGGGCACACCTAAATAAGAACATTCACGTATACCCATGCTCGAATTGCCTATTAAACATTGTGCATTATAAACTAGCCGTAAAAAATCTTCAGGAACCATGTTATTAAAAAAATGAACATGAGACATATCATAGTTTTCTCTGTAATACCTTATGCGACTTGATATTGCATCGGTGCCTGCATCTGCATTTGGTGCAAACCAAAACGAAGGAATATTCAAATCTTTTACAGCTTGCAATGTTTCATCAATTTGCATTTTTGCTTCATTATACTCTGTGGTAACAGCATGTTGCATTACTACAACATAACCTTTTGTATAATCTGGCTTAGAGCCTAAACCTCCATATTTTTTATAAGGATTGAAGTCTAATTCAGGGCTTTCAATTATGGCCGCTGCCAAATCGATTGATGGACAACCTGTATTGAAAACATAGTTTGGATCTTCACCCATACGAGTAACCATGTCTTTTGCCTTCTTATTACTTACGAGATGAATATCAGCAAATTTGGTATTAGCATGCCTTACCTTTTCATCGATACTTCCAGTTATTTCTCCGCCCTGTACATGTACCAGCGGAATATTTTGATAAGCTGCAGCAATTGAAACTGATATTGTACAAAACCTATCTGCAATTACTAAAACCATATCGGGTTGCATTTTAAAAAACAAGTTAGACAGCTCTATCATACCCACTCCTACGGTTTTAGCCATCGAGGTGATACTTTCACCGTCGAGCATTGTATATAGTTTTTCACACACCTCAAAGCCGTCGTCTTTTAAAACGTTTTCTATATTACCATACTTATTTATTAAAGCGGGACCTGCAAGTACAATTTGTAGATCTAAGAGAGGATGCTCTTTCATTGCAGCTAAGGCAGTTTTGATTCTGCTGTAGCTGGGGCGTGCAGTAATAACTACACAGATTTTTCTTTTGCTATTCATGGACTTTGGATATGGACTGATTCTAAAAAATCCCACTGTTTCAAACTACACTTTAACCTCTTTCCTATTGCTTTTTCATAATCTTTCGCTGGTATTCCGTAGCCTGAAGGCTTCTTCGCTTCAAGGTCTTCCTCAGTAAGAATATACCCTTCCGGTAAATCCCTATTTATTGCCAAAGATTTTCCGAACATCATTTTCAACTTTTCCACTTTCTCAGCTTCGGAATCCTTGGAAAGAACTTTTAGTAAAGACCTTCTTATTTGTTTTACTCCATCAACCAATCTTCTAACATCATCTATCTCGATTGACGAACTAGCATCAGGACCAAACATTCTCTTATCAAAAACAGCATGAAATTCTATGATTTCCGCTCCCAGGGCTGTTGCAGCAAGACAAGCATATATATCACCGCTATGGTCTGAAAAGCCGGTAGGAATATTATAACGTTCTTTTAATGTTCTTATTATATTCAGTCCCCACTCGTTTGGGGTAGTTGGGTAAGCTGTAGTGCACTGTAATACTGATACGGCGATGTTTTCGGAAGTAAAAATTTCTACTGCTTCATCTAATTCTTCATACGAACTCATACCGGATGAAAGAATAACTGGCTTACACATCGCAGCAATTTTTCGTAATAAAAGATGATTGGTTACTTCACCCGAACCTATCTTATATCTTTTTACATTAAGTTTTTCCAGAAGGTTTACTGCTTCGCAGGAAAAGGGAGATGACATGAATTCAACATTAACCTCGTCGCAATGTTTTTTTATTTGCTGCCATTGCTCTAGAGTGAGTTCCATGCGCTTCCAATAGTCGAAGCGGGATTTATCTACATAGCTGAATTTCTTGCGGAAAGGCTCAAATTCGCTGCTCTCAGCATCTGCAATATGCGTCTGAAATTTAATTACATCAACGCCTGTAGCAGCCAGAGCGTCTATGTAAGAATGAAGAATACCAACACTGCCATCATGGGCCTGAGCAATCTCTGCTATGATCATAGAATATATTTCTCAAGCTATAAACGAAAGAAATAGAATAATATGATGTGGCGGCTAGTTTTTCAACATCAAGTCCCGGAGCGGGACAGATTTATATGTTTTTCTTCTTAGCTAATATCGAGAAGTCTGTGTCTTCTTTAACCATGGTGTTGGTGAGTTCACCTAAACCTTCGATTTCCATTTCTACCACATCGCCAGGTTGCAGCCATTGTTCAATGTACTCTGGGTTATCTAATTTGCCTGTGCCGTTTAGTTCAAGAAAACAACCGGTTCCTACGGTGCCGCTGCCAATAACATCGCCGGCATATAAGTTTACACCGTAAGCACAACGTTCAATTATTTCAGCAAACGTCCAATCCATATCACTGAGATTGCCTTTGCTAACCTGCACACCATTTACACTACATGTCATATTTAAGTTCCAGCTTTTACCTACATGTCCTTCCTTGCATGGCACTTCATACTCTTCAAGTTCATCTAACGTAACAAGCCAAGGACCTATAACAGTACTAAAGTCTTTCCCCTTAGCAGGGCCAAGGTTCAATAACATTTCTTCCATCTGAAGGCGACGAGCACTTAGATCATTCATGATCATTAAACCACCGATGTATTCGTCAGCCTCTTCAGCTTTTATGTTTCTTCCACTTTTACATATCAATACAGCACACTCTAATTCAAAGTCAAGTTTTTCAAAATGATCTGGCATACACCTAACATCTCCAGGTCCTTGTATGCTGTGGTGGTTCGTAAAATAGAATATTGGGTATTGATCAAATTCAGGAATCATATCCACTTTGCGATTTCGTCTTGCTGCTGCAACATGTTGCCTGAAAGCATAACCATCACGGCAACTGGTTGGAAAAGGTATCGGCGCTAACACTTGAACGTCGTCGATGGGCGTGCCTCTCTCCTTTCCTATCCTTCCTTCTTTAATCGCTAATTCTGCTTTTTGAGCCGCAGGAAAAACATCTTCCCAATAATTTAAAAACATGCTCATTGAACCCGGCAGATCAGGATGTAATGTTTCCATATCATACAAATAACCATCAACATAACATGCCAGTTGTTCATCACCGTTGCTTAGATAGGTAACCAATTTCATAGTGGTTCAATTTTGTCGGGCGAAGATATTACTTCCGTGTAAGCTTTAAACCGCAGTTATGTATAAAAAGCTTTACGTACTTTTAAGAAGTAACATTGTTAAATGAAGAACATTTCCTTCTTATCATTCTTAGTTATTCTCCTCTTCTCATCCTACAAAGAAGAAACAGAAATCACATCGCAATGGATAAGAATCAACCAACTGGGATATACACCAGGAGGAGCTAAGGTTGCTGTTTGGTGCAGCAAACAAACAATAGGCATTACATTTTTCGAATTGGTAGACTCGCTCACCGGCAAAGCTGTTTTGAAACAACTTGCAGGAAAAAACTATGGTGCTTACGGTCCTTTTACCCAAACTTACCGGCTAAACTTTTCATCGTATAAGAAACCTGGTACTTATTATTTACGTGCAGGAAAAGCTGTATCACCCACCTTTAAAATAAATGATACTGTATATAAAGGTGCCGCTGATTTTTGTTTACAATACATGCGGCAACAACGAAGTGGCTTTAATCCTTTTCTAAAAGATAGTTGTCATACGAATGATGGCTATGTGTTATATGGAGAAAAGGCAGGCATAAAAGACAGCACTCATATTGATGTAAGCGGAGGGTGGCATGATGCTTCTGATTACCTCCAATACTCTTCAACTTCTGCTAATGCTACGTATCATTTGCTTGCAGCTTATCGTGATTTTAAAAATGTTTTTTCTGATGAAAAACAGTCGAACGGTTTAGATGGTAAGAATGGCATGGCTGATGTTTTGGATGAAGCTAAATGGGGGCTGGACTGGCTGCTGAAGATGCATCCAAGAGAAGATTGGATGTTTAACCAACTTGCAGATGACAGAGACCACATGGGGATGCGAATACCAAAAGAAGATAATTTTTATGGACGTGGCTATGAGCGGCCGGTTTACTTTTTAAGCGGTGAACCACAGCAAAGAGGCAAGTTCATGAACAATACACAAGGCACAAGTTCGACTGCTGCTAAGTTTGCAAGTGCGTTTGCTCTCGGTCATTCTGTTTTCAAGTCGGATAGGGAGTATGCAGATATCTTGAAGACAAAAGCTTATTCTGCTTATAACTTCGCGCTTAGAAAATTAGGAGTTGCTCAAACAGCTTCTGTCAGGTCGCCGTATATCTATGAAGAAGATAATTGGGTAGATGACATGGAACTCGCAACAGCATCAATTGGCTCAACATTTCAATTTATTGCAAACCAAAATAAATACCTGTTCGAATCGAGCCGTGATTATGCAAAACAGGAACCAACTACACCATGGCTAGGCGCTGACACTGCAAAACATTATCAATGGTATCCCTTTATTAACCTTGGTCATTTTGAGTTGGCAAAGCAATTGAAAGGAAAGCCAAGAGATACAATAGTGGGCTTTTATAAGACAGGAATTGAACAGGTATGGAACAAAGCCAAGAACAATGCTTTTTACAGGGGTATACCTTTCATATGGTGCAGCAATAATCTTACTACTTCATTTGCTATTCAATGTTATTGGTATAAACAACTCAGCAATGATAAAAGCTTTGATGAATTAGAACAGGCCAACTTTGACTGGCTGTTTGGTTGCAATCCCTGGGGAACAAGCATGGTGTATGGGTTGCCGTCGTGGGGCGATACACCAGTCGATCCTCATTCGGCATTCACTCATTTGAAGAACTACCCAATTAATGGTGGCTTGGTTGATGGTCCTGTTTATGGAAGTATTTATAAAGGATTAATAGGCATAACCTTGAAAGATGCGGATGAGTATGCGGAGTTTCAAAGTAACCTTGCTGTGTATCATGATGACTATGGAGACTACAGCACTAATGAGCCTACAATGGACGGCACCGCATCACTCATTTATTTATTAGCTGCAAAGGAAGCGGCTTCTTCCAAGATTCTTCCGGCGAAAGATTCGAAAAAAGTACCGCCTAACGCATCGCCTATAAAAAAACCTACCAATGAAAAGAGTAAAGGTGCTATCATAAGAGGTAACACAAGTAAAAAAAAATTGCACTAGTATTTACGGGCGATGAATTTGCAGACGGAGGTGACATCATTTTAACTGCGTTAAAGAAAAATAAAGCTCAAGCTTCCTTCTTCCTTACGGGAAGGTTTTACAGAAACCCTTCTTTCAAAAAGTTGATAAGCAGGATAAAAAGTGGTGGATATTATCTTGGGCCGCATAGTGACCAGCATCTGCTTTATTGTGACTGGACAAACAGGGATAGTTTACTTGTTACGAAACAACAATTTGTTGAAGATTTAAATGCCAATGTGAAGGAGATAGAGAAGACCGGAATTAAAAAGAAAGATGTGAAGTTTTTTATTCCTCCTTATGAATGGTATAATGACAGCATTGCACACTGGACTGAAGAATTAAACATGCAGCTGATAAATTATTCTCCCGGTACAAAAAGTACGGCTGATTACACGTGGCCTGATTTAAAAAACTACAGGAGTTCAGAAGAAATTTACAAATCAATAATTGAAAAGGAGAAGAGCGATGTAAATGGCTTAAACGGGTTTATCCTTTTGTTGCATATTGGAACTGATCCTAGGAGAACAGATAAGTTCTATAACAAATTGGACGATTTATTGAAGGAATTAAAGAAGAAAGGTTATAAGTTTACAACTATTGCTGACATTCTGAAATAGTTACCATTTTTCATCTTCAGGGATATCATTGGAAGCCTTAAACATTTTCCTCGACTCGACTTTTTGAAGTTGTCTTTCAATGATTAGATGAGCAATCACATCGCTGGCAGGTTTATCTAATTGAGTGCTTATTAAATCTCTTAATTTACTTTCTGAAATATCAATCCTATATAGTATTTGAAGTAAGCCAGAAAAATCTTCATTGATCATGGATTTGAGCCTATTGCTCAAAGCAAAAAACAAGTCAGCATAGGTGAATGTCTTCATCACTAAGTCAGGAAATTCCGATTGCAGTTCAAAAGCAACTTGACTTACATTTTCTACTTCCATATCGTGAGTATAAACTTACCGCACATTAGCCAACAACCTGTTCATTAGTTAGAACCTTCTTAAGTATGGCAACCATCTTTTCACCCTTATCTATTATCTGCTCTTCAGTCCAGCTTAAATTTATAGCTGTTGAAATACAGCGACTCATTATAGCGTCACTTGCAGGAAAGGTGGCAGATGCATAACTCTTCAAAACATCTGTGACAACTTTAGATTGCCCGTTTAGAAACTCAGCATTTTTAAGATGATCCCACTTGCTGATGTAATGCCAGTTGTTATTATACCAATAGAAATTTCCTGCAAGAATATTCTGCGCTTTCATCTCATTTATAAATGCTTTTGCAATTTGTTCAGTCGGTAAAAACCAGCTAAGAAAAGTACAACTATCCCCTTCAGGATCTGGTATAACTCTAAAGGTAACTTCAGGTATTTGAGATAGTATATTCTTTAGAGCTGTGTGGTTCCTCTTTTGAATTTCGAGAAAGGTTGGAAGCTTACGAATCTGCGCCAAGCCAACAGCTGCATGCAACTCGCTTATCCTGTAGTTATATCCAACAAACGGATGAAGATCAGCTCCTCTATCAGCTCCTCCTAAATGGTCGTGACCATGATCTGTATAGCCATCACACTTTGTATAAACGTCTTTACTATTTGTCATTACAACTCCACCTTCGCCGCAAGTAATTGTTTTTACAAAATCAAAACTGAAGGTACCAGCGTGTCCAATCGTTCCAACTTTTCTTCCTTTGTAAGTAGCGCCAATGCTTTGACATGCATCTTCTAATAAGATCAAATTGTGATCATCACAGATTGGTTTCAATGCATCAAGATCTGCCATGCTTCCGCACATATGTACGGGCATAACACATTTGGTTTTTGACGTTATCGCTGCACGAACAGCTTCAGGGTTTAATGTAAGTGTCTCATCAATATCAACTAAAACAGGTATTGCTCCAACACTAATAACAGCCTCAAAACTTGCGACAAAGGTAAAAGTAGGCATGATCACTTCATCGCCATAACCAATGCCTAAAGCAGCCATTGCTGTTGTTAAAGCTGATGTGCCACTGCTTGTTAATTGAGCATACTCACTACCAAATATTTTGCAAATCTCTGCTTCAAGTTCTTTAGCCTTCCACACACCTTTTCGAGCTCCGTCAAAACCATAACGCATTAAAATTCCTGTTTCTAATACATCATTAACTTCTTTGCGTTCTTCGGCGCCCCAAAATTCAAACCCTGGCATGTTGATTAAGTTTATAGTTTCAGAAGCTCAAAGTTAAAGCTTGTGGTAAACAAAATTGCCTACTTCAATCTCACCCATTCACTCACGTTATTATTTCGATCAATTGTTGAGATCATAATACGATCACTGCCCATCAAAGCAAGTGATGAAGGATCAATTTCAACAAACTTGTCTGCGATCACAAGGTCTATGATAGTACCATTTGTGACCTTTAGATCTTTACCGTTCGGAACACTATAAACAACAAAACCTTTAATAGGTTCTGCTCCCCTGTAAAGCACTCTTGTATATTTTGAGCCTGTAATCTTTTCAGTCAAAGGTTTAAGAGGAGGAATACTGTCAATCCATCTCATCGGTGGAATAATAGCAGGATTTCTGTAGTAGTTGTTTCTTAGACTATCGTTCCATCCGTTAGGATTGCTATTGAAACTTTTGCTGCTGAAATAAACACTTCCCTGTACGTCTTCATTTTTTCGAAGTGCCTTTATCTGGTTGGGAATTTCATTTTTACTTTTCCAGCCGCCGGTTCTTTGTTCAAGTGTTCTGTATATTCCATGCCCGATAAACAACTGCTTTCCATAAGTATACTTTGCCCACCAATCAAGCAAAACATTATAGTCGCATAAGGGGTGTCCTATTTCCCAATACAATTGCGGTACTATATAATCTATCCAGTTGTTCCTCATCCATAACAACACATCTGCATATAATTCGTCGTAGTTCGTAGGTCCCGCTTTTGTGTTGCTTCCCATTGGGTCTTTACTCTTATTGCGCCAAACTCCAAATGGACTAATACCAAACTTCACCCGTGGATTAGCCTTCTTAATCGTAACACTCAACATCTTTATGATCGAGTCTACATTACTTCGTCTCCAGTCATCTCTGCTCATACCGTTGCCGTATTTAGCAAAGCTGGCCTCATCTGGAAATTCCTTCCCCGTTATTTTGTATGGGTAGAAATAATCATCAAAGTGAATGGCATCGAGATCATACCGTTCAACAACATCTCTTACAACTCTGGTTACATGTTCTCTCCCTTCAGGCATGCCAGGATCAAAATATCTGGTATTACCATAAGTAACAAACCACTTTGGGTGTAAACGTGTAACGTGATTGGAAGCTACAGATGACCTGCTAACATTAAACACTGCTCTATAAGGATTCATCCATGCATGAAATTCCATTCCCCGTTTATGCGTTTCTTCAATCATGAATTGCAGCGGATCATAATTTGGTGAAGGAGCTTGTCCTTGCTTACCGGTTAAGTATTCGCTCCAAGGCTCATACTTTGAAGGATAGAATGCATCTGTTACTGGTCTGATTTGCATAACAACTGCATTCATGCCGTTGCGCTTATGCAGATCGAGGATCTTTATAAATTCACTTTTCTGTTCTTCAGAAGACAAACCTCTTTTGCTCGGCCAGTCAATATTTTCAACAGTTGCAATCCAAACCGCTCTGAATTCGTAGTGCGGGTTTTTTTGTGAGAAGGCAGTTGCTGCAAACATTATCAGCAACATCAATGTGATGAGGTTTTTCATGTTGCTAAGGTAAATTTATTTGAAAGAGCAGATGTTACAGATACTGCAAAATTGTAAAGTGTTAGTTGTTTTATCTCTTTATAGATTTTATGTAGATGACATTGTAGATTAGTAAAAACAACTTATATTTGATTAGTTGCATAACTAACTATATGCCAAACAACCAATTTAAAAAAGGAGAACTTTACAGCTTCGTAACAGGCATGGCTTCCACCGCTGTGGGCCGAAGGTTACAAAAGAATTTTAAGCAGGCAGGATTGGAAGTAACCATCGAGCAGTGGAGTGTTCTATATCATTTATGGAAGGAAGATGGGCTTAGTCAGCAAGAGCTTTGCGACCGTAGTTTTCGGGATAAGCCAAGTATTACCCGTTTACTCGACAACCTGGAAAAGCAAAAGCTCGTTAAGAGAAAAGCTTCTAAAAATGATAGAAGAAAAAACCTGATCGAGCTTACAGATGCTGCAAGGCAACTCCAGGAAATGACAATGGAAGTTGCCAATCAAACCTTAAATGAAGCTTTAGCAGGTGTTAGCAGTGATGATGTTGAATTGTGTAAATCCGTTTTACAGAAAGTATACGATAACCTGAAGTAGTAGTAAGTAATAAGAAGAAGAATATTGATCAATGATCATAAACATTTAAACATTAAACCTTTTGAACATGGATAGTTCAACCCAAACAAATACAACGCTTAAAGGTGCCGAATGGCTCATAAAAGAAAGTTCGTCCTCAGACATTTTTATACCTGAAGATTTTAACGAGGAGCAACAGATGGTTAAAGACATGTGTCAGTCGTTCCTTGAAAATGAAGTGCTGCC
>DASVST010000329.1:0-14438 GCA_036387965.1 Segetibacter sp.
TTCATTTCTTGCGGCGAGTATTTCAAAGTTGCCGAAACGCAACAGACTTGGTGCTACCCTGCTAACTATTGCTCCTTGTTCAAACTCAGGATTACCATCATAAAACATATCACGCATCACCCTGTCACCGGTGTTTACAAGACTTAATGCTCTTGTTGTTGGTACGCCCAGGTAATGCATCGCTTCACTCATCAGGTACTCCCTTACAGAAGATCTCAAGACTGCCCGGCCATCCGCTCTGCGGCTATAAGGTGTAGGACCGGCACCCTTTAACTGCAGTTCCCATGTTTTGCCTGCTGAAGTTTTTATTTCACCCAAAGTGATCGCCCTTCCATCACCTAACTGGCCTGCCCAATTGCCAAACTGGTGACCGGCGTAACATGCCGCGTATGGGTTCATCGAGGGTGTAACGAGGTTTCCTCCTAGTACATCAATATCTTGTTGTTTCACCGGCTTTTCAATCTCCATCTCTTTAGCTAAATCTTCACTCCACGCAAGCAGCTTTGGAGCTTTAACTGGCGTAGGTATCGCTTTACTGTATAAAACGCCGGGTGTTTGGCGGGGACGTAGATCGCCGCTATCATCTCCCTTAAAATTATTTACGAACTCGTTTTTATATTCTATTGAACTAAGCTTCTGCATAAAATTATCCTGTTAATTAATCAATTTCTACATACGTCTACCACAATTACTTTGCCCATTATTATTTTACGTGAATGCTGTAATCGTAAGAAGAGGAATAGTACGAAATGCAAAGGTAGAATGTACGATCTCTAACGTTTTTGTAAATATGCTAGTGCCATTCTTTTGGAGAACTGCCTTTCAGGTTAAGCGATTACAAGTTTTCGGTTTTACTAAGTACATTTATTGCTCAGACAATGCAAACAAATGAAAAAGCTTACGTATCTGCTAGTAATGTTCTCTGTCATCTTTGTGCACTGCGGCTACAAGCAGACAGCATCGTTAAACAACAGATCGGGTGGAGGTACAAGCATAAGAACCGGTGCTGAACAAACCGCAGAATATGTGCCTTACCTGAAAGGCAAAAGGGTAGCTATACTTGCTAATCAAACAGCTATTATAGGTAAAACGCACCTGGTAGATAGTTTAAAAAAGTTGGGAATAAACATCGTGAAAGTATTTGGCCCGGAACATGGTTTTAGAGGTAATGCAAGTGCCGGCGATCACGTTTCTGATGAGGTTGATGTTGCTACGGGAATACCCATCATCTCGTTGTACGGCAAAAAGAATAAGCCTACAAAACAAGACCTTGCTGATGTTGACATAATGCTTTACGACTTGCAGGATGTTGGGGTACGTTTTTATACAAACATAAACGCGTTGAGCAGGTTGATGGAAGTATGTGAGGATAATGGCAAAGAGATCGTTATACTAGA
This sequence comes from Segetibacter sp., assembly GCA_036387965.1. Classification (GTDB taxonomy): domain Bacteria; phylum Bacteroidota; class Bacteroidia; order Chitinophagales; family Chitinophagaceae; genus Segetibacter. Next base: position 1,398 of record DASVST010000329.1, read on the forward strand.
CAGGCCTAATCCTAATGCATATCTTATAGATGGCCCAATACTCGACATGAAATATAAGTCTGGCATCGGTATGTTTCCCCTGCCGATGTCTCATGGTTTAACTGTTGCTGAGTTTGCACAAATGGCAAATGGCGAAGGTTGGTTAACAGGCAAAGTGAAGTGTAAGCTTAAGATTATAAAAGTGGCAAACTACAACCATGAAATGCCATATGTACTGCCAGTACCTCCATCACCTAATTTAAACACGCAACAGGCAATAATGTTGTATCCATCTACATGTATGTTTGAAGGTGTTTATGTTAATCATGGTCGCGGTACTTATTTTCCATTCACCGTATTGGGTAGTCCTCATCTAAAAGGTAAGTATGAATTCTCTTATACACCAACCGGTATAAAAGGCATGGCTGAAACGCCGCTATTTATGAACCAGGTTTGTTATGGACTTGACTTGCGAGAGTATAATGTAGAGAAGCTAAGAAAGAAGAAGCAAATAAATCTTGAATGGATAATGGAACTTTATAAAGCTTCTCCTAATAAAGGACAGTTTTTCGAAAGTAAACTGAGTAACCAAATGGGTGTTATTGAAAGACTGATAGGGGACGGATTGTTCAGGCAGCAGATTATAGATGGTACGCCGGAAAAAGAAATTCGCGCAAGCTGGGAACCCGGACTAAGCCAATACAAAGAGATGCGTAAAAGGTATCTTCTCTATCCGTAGCCTTACATTAATGCCAGTTTTGATCCGGTACTTTTTTTAACCGCTTTGCTGCATCAATGACGTCTTGTAACTCTACAGGATCGCTGAACGGATCTTCGTCTAATTCTGTAACACGGTTCAGTTCTTTTTGCCATTTTCTTAGTTCAATAATGTATGGTTCACATTCAACTCGCTTTAGTACATCACCTTCTCTAACGACATCGCAGATGCCATTGTGCAGCCATTCGCCGGTATGCCAGTCGGGCATATCTACTGCAGGAAAGAGGCATACACCATGAAGATCTATCCCTTCATTTACTGCAGCTAAAGATTCGTCCATTACATCACGTAACCAATCTTCGCGACCTTCATTCATGCCACTTGTTTCACCAATGATCATTGGTAGGTGGTAACGGTCCCAAACAGTTCGCAACAGATCGCACAATGGTTTTATTCGCTCATCATCGGGTGGTAATGCCTGGTGCGGACCTTGCTCACGATACTCCATCTGGCCAAATGAATAATTATTCGCTCCTACAATGTCGAGTATTTCCGGTGAGCCGCCTAACTCCGGGTGTTCTTTACCATAAAGTACATCCCATGCTAAAAAGGTGTCAACATACGTTTCCTCCCATGCGGCTTTCTCAAGGTCGGGGCGATCTTTTGGAGCAACAATTTGTACCAAAGGGTCTATGTGTATCATTCGAGCTTCAGGCTCCACTTCTCTTATCGCCTTCACCCCGGCAATAGCTGCTTTGCACAATGCGAGGCGGAATTTAAAACGATCTTCTTTTGTACTTCTGTACGGAGCTACCCATCCCCATTCTCCACCACAAAAAGAAAAGAAAGTCATTTCATTTATTGGTGTGAAAAAGTACGGTGCAGGGAGCTTGGGTATTACATATTCAGCCGCTGCTTTGCAATACGCAGCAAATCGTGCCGTAAATTCTTCGGTGAAAGGATCAAGATCATCAGGGTATCCATAATGGCAGAGATCCCAAATTGGAAGCACTTTGTTTACCCGCATAGCCTCAATCATGGGATCGATAAGAGAAAAATCGTAGGTGCCATTCTTATCAACTAAATTCCATGGAATACCTTCGCGGGACACAGCTATTCCTAAGCGGCGAAGCAATTCATAATCCTGAGATGCAAAGCGATCATGTTGTGTTTCCTCTATAAGGTTTCTACGCTTTTTATCTTTCCACATAAAAGTGGAACATTCGAAACCAGAGATAAAGAATGTAGGGAAAATGCCGGGTTTTTTAGCCATAAGATGCGATTATAACTTACCTATACTAATATCCCGCCAGCTTATGGTGTATTAAAAATTACTTTCTGTTATCTGGATGATTTATTTTCTTTTACTAAAGTGCAGATGTTCTTTTTCTACTTCTCCAACAACAAAAACGCTACCGCATACAACGATTAAATCTTTTTGATTTGAATGAGCGATTGCTGACTGTAAAGCTGATTGAACGGTGGAGTAACTATTGCCTTTTAAACCAATTTTTTCTCCTGCTTCTTTAAGCGTTTCTTCTGGTAACGCTCTTTCTATAGATGCTTTGGTGAAATAATAAGTAGCATGTTTAGGTAGAAGTGACAACACCTTTTCAATCTCTTTATCCTTTACTAAACCAACAACAATATGTAAGCTATTGTGTTCTGTAACTTCTATTTGTTTTACTATTTGCTTTATGCCATCTTCATTATGGCCAACATCTAACACTATTGTTGGATGATGATGAATAACTTCCCAACGACCATATAAACCGGTAAGTTTTTTTACGTTGGCTAAAGCTGATTTTATATGTTGTTCACTTATTTTCCATCCTTTACCTAAGAGAATATGTACAGCTTCTAAAATTGCAGGAAGATTCTTTAGTTGATATAGACCAGGTAAATCTAATAGATAATTTTTATGTTCGTCGTTATGATGATTGGCTACTGAAACGGAAAGTAAATGATTTGTAAACTCATAATCTGCAATCCATTTTTGTTGATGTACAAACACAATATCAGCTTTCAAATCAGAAGCTGTTTTTTCAAAAATTGGATGTGTTATTTTTGTTGATTCTCCTATAACAACAGGTGTATTATGTTTTATTATTCCAGCTTTTTCATAAGCGATTTGTTCAATGGTATTACCTAACAAGTTCATATGATCCCAACCAATATTGGTGATGATACAAAGTTCGGGATTTATAATATTTGTACTGTCTAATCTTCCTCCAAGACCTACCTCTATTATGGCTATATCTACCTTTTCCTTTACAAAATAATCAAGTGCCATCACTACTGTTATTTCGAAAAATGAAGGTTGAATTTCATCAATTAACGGTGTAATCCTTTCAGTGAAATCAACAACATAATCTTCACTCACCATTTCTCCATTTATCTTGATTCTTTCTCTAAAATCTTTTAAATGAGGAGAAGTGTATAAACCTGTTTTATAACCTGCAGTTTGTAAAATAGCAGCAAGCATATGGCTTGTTGAGCCTTTGCCATTGGTGCCGCCTACATGTATTGTTTTTATCTTATGTTGAGGATTATCTAAGGCATTGCAAAGCTTGATGGTATTATCCAGATCTTTTTTATAAGCAGAAATGCCCTGCTTACTAAACATGGGTAAGCGGGTGAATAAATAATCAAGAGTTTCAGGATAAGTCATGTACTACAGTTAGTTCAAAACTACGTAGTATCAGTTTATATAAGATGAAAAGATGACCAGCGTGATGTGGTACAAGTGTGCGACGCAACCGGAGTAACATTCTGTACAACTGCTGGTAACAAATATTTAATTTTAACCTTAACCTCTTAATTTGAAATCAAAGACGATTGTTCCTGTTTGCTCATCTTCGCTGCCAGCATTGAGTTTTAGCTGCCGTGCTTTTCGTGTGGCAATAGCTCTTATACCAGCATTGGTAGTAGTGGTGCCACGAGGGTTGATGGATGCTGATACAACATTCCCTGATTTATCAACTCTTATATCAACAGCAACCTTTGCGTTTTCATTGAAGTCATCTTCAAATGATGGGAGACGTGTTAGTCTTCGTCCATCTAAACCACTTCTAATTCTTACACCGCTATTTCCGCTCGATGCATTGCCTTTATAACTATCGGAGTTTGGGTTTCCGTTAGGTCTGCCCTGGTCGCCATTGCCACCGGCGATTCCCTGGTTTCTTGAATTATTATAAGAGTCTGCGTTATTACCTCCGGCACCTGTGTTTGTGCCGCCTTTATAAACTGCTTTAGGGCTTGGCGGCTTAGGAACAGGATTGGTTACAGGTGTTGTATTAGGTTTTGGTTTTGCTACTGCTTCGTTATTTACTGGTACTTTTTTTATAACAGGCTTTACAGCAGGTTTGCTAATTTCCGGTGCGTCGGTTTCATTTTCATCAGTTTGTATATCAGGCTCGTCCTGCGCAACAGGTTGTGAAGTTTCGGGAGGAGAATAACTTTCTTCATCAGAAGCGGAGGGTTCACCAGGAATCATTGGTGCTTCATCACCTAAGCCTTCATCGCTGTTACCGAGGTTAACTTCTATGCCTTCTTCAAAAGTGGGAGGAGGAATTTGTGGTAGTGTCCATTTAGCAAAGAAGAATATTATAAGCAACGCACCACAAACTAAACCAGTATAGGATAGTGCTTTAATATTCTTTTCTCTTTCAAAAGCTGGCGACATGTAGGATAAATTACTCATAACAAATGTAACTTTTAGAAACCCCTTTGTATTGGATGTTGAAAATTACTTTGATTATGATGCTTGAATGCACATGTCTACATAAAATATGGTTAAGATTAACTCATGAAAAAGAACTCCACCATCATGCAATCCTGAACGATGCTGGTATTGCAGGTTGAACGACATATCACCTTTCTTCGGCTGACGAAAATTTTTCTGCATCAAATTGTAATGCCACAGCCCCTTTACCTGATGATTCTTTTGTTGCAACAACTTCTTCAGCAGCTCCTTTTTGCGATTGAAAGGTTATAACACCATCATGACCTTTTTCTGCAAGCCGAAAAGCCATTTCTTTTCCGAGTCCTCTACTGCTACCAGTAATTAATTCATTACTGACCTAAGCTCTTTTTCGATTTTTCTACAGGATAGCAGGAGAGGCTTTTTTGTTATTGTTAATGCTATTTCGCTTTCTAGAATCTGATAAGCACCTTCTATTGAACCTATAGGTGTTTTGGCTCTAAAGTTTCCTTGTGAAGAATCTCCATTGAACGCTCCACCTTTGCTCACGATTTCGCTTTCTGCTCTTCGCAATAAGCTTTGAGGATCTCCCTGGAGAGGCAAACTGAACTGGCACATAAAGGTTTTCGATTAATATTGAGGAATATTATAGATTGAATTTTCTATTTACAAAAGTAGCTAAAGAACTACTGTTGCTTCTGAATTCTTTGGCAATTGAAAATAAAATCCGATGCTACTTATTTAAGCATAAAATTTCAAACTAAGGGAACCTAATTTCCTACTTACAACTTTCTATTCATACTTTTAGCCTTCATAAAAGAAAAGCAACAGCATTGAGATCTTAATACTTTTTGAAAAAAGCATTCATCATATAAGTTTCTTATGAGAAAAAATTTCTTTTTGCTACTTACAATCTCCCTTGTTTGCTCTTGTGCTCCAACAAGATTTGTAAAGCCTTTAAATGAAAAGCAACAAGCAGTAAACCTTGCAATTGGTGGCCCGTTGATAGACTATAGCAGTTTAATTATTCCTATGCCGTTTTTAACCGCTACTTATGGTTATGGAATTGACAGCACACTCACTGGGTTTGGCTCATTAAATATCACCTCGGCAGTGTATGGAAACCTACAGATGGAAGTGGGTGTAACCAAAAGAATCTCGAAGCAAAATGGAAGAGTGCCGGCAATCAGCATTAATCCTGTAGCTAACGTTATATACAGAAATAAAGATGCTTTTAAACTTTACCCTCAAATAGATATAAATGCCTACTGGGATTATAATAGGGGCAGGAACTTTTTTTATGTGGGTGTAAATAATTGGTTCGAGCTTGGGAGTAAAGTAAATTTTGACGAAGAGCAAAAAAGCCATTGGTTGATAACACCTATGATTGGGGAAACTTTCGTGCGAAGAAAGTGGAACTACAACGTTGAGCTAAAAGTTATTGCTCCAAATATGTCGAGCGAAAGAAGTGTAGTTGAATATAAAACGCCATTGGCTAACAGAGGTGCCTTAGGTATTTATTTTGGTGTAACCCGCAAATTTTAATTGATGAAAAATATTATTATACTTATGAGATCCATGGTATTGATACTGGTAATGTTTAATATGTCAGCTTGCTTACGCTTAGACGATAATCTTTTTAATGCTAACGAGAATAAGATCACAGAATATAAACTAGATAAATATACAGGTGAGGTTGACTTTAGGCTTGATGCTTCTTATCAACTTGCAGCTAGCACTGTTACCTTATTTACACTGCAATCTAAAGCACCGGGTGAAAGCACTGCAACGAAAATTTACGCAGTGTACATTGGCAACCCGCAACGTATCTCTACCGATACAGTTATCATGTATTGCCATGGCAACAAAGATCATATGGATTTTTATTGGCCACGGGCTCAGCTGTTAGCAAACACTAATGGTAAAAACCGTTATGGAGTTTTGATGATTGATTACAGAGGCTATGGTTTATCGGAAGGTGAACCGAGTGAGGATGGCTTATATGCTGATGTAGATGCAGCATTGGAGTGGTTAAAGTCAAACGGATTAACAAGTAGTAGATTGATGATGTATGGATTTAGCATGGGCACAGCACCTGCAACCAAATTAACTGCAGAGCCCCGTAGTCTCACACCTTCTAAACTTATGCTTGAAGCACCGATGGCTTCTGCAGAAGCGATGGTACGCGACGCCTCTGGTTTGGCATTGCCAGGTTCATTTGCTACAGATCTGAAAATAAATAATGCTGAATTGATTAAGAAAGTTAACCAACCTTTCTTTTGGATTCACGGTGTAGATGATGATTTTTTAGGAATGAAAACACAAGGTGAGGTTATCTACAACAATTACAAAGGAGTATACAAGGTACCTTATCGCATATCAGGTGCTGGTCATAGTGATGTACCAAACAAATTCGGCTTTCAAAACTACTTGAAAGCTGTTGGGGATTTTATTAGGAAATAACTAAAGAAGCTGGTTAATACTCGATGGTCTTGTCAGTTATTGATCCATCATCTTTAATGGTAAGAATCCAAACTGTTGAATAAACACTGTCATCAAGAGCTTTGTATTTTTCATTACCTAAAAGAAAATTTGCAAGAGCAGGCGTAGTGTTTGAATGTCCTGCAACAACAACCGTTTTCCCTTTTAAAAGCTTCAATTCATCTGCAAATCCTTTAAGGTTACGAGGATCATATATCTTGATTTCCAATCCGGCTTTAGTTGCCCATGGCTTTAATGTTTCCTTAGTTCTTATGTAAGGAGTGGAGTACATTTCATCTGCCTTAAGATCTTTAAAAAGACCGATAAGTTTTTGAGCTCTTAACTTTCCTTCAGCAGATAAATCAGGATCAGCACCGCCCGCAGGATCTTTTTCAGCGTGACGAACTAAAATGATTGTTGTTTCCTTTAATTTTTGCGCCCTGGCATTATTAAAGATGCCGAGGAATATGAAAACAACCAGTGTGCTTATAAGAACCTTTTTCATAGAAAAATTTGAGCTGCTAAATTATATGGAAATACCTGAATGAAGTTGCCGTCTATAATATCTTAAGCAAAATCTAATACTGTAAATCGTATTTGCGAAGCATTGCAAAAAAATTCCTGGCTTTATCTAATTGTCTCTTTCCTTGCATAAAACTCCAATAGGGAATGCCGTTTTTATAATTAATCCTGCCGATTTGGTAAAGATCTTTCCAGTGCCGGGCGACTTCTTTAAGTGCATCAAAATAACTCATTCCGCAATCGTATATGTGATTTGGTTCGGCACCCGCCCCATTATATTCAAGTATAGAAATGTTCTTTCCCTCTTTTAGATCTTCTATTGAAGTACATTTTAGATCGTACCTGCCGTAGTAGAACTGTCCGGCTTGATTGCTGATTTTATCAAACACATCACAAAGCTTTTGGTCTATTTGTTTATGAAGATTAATAAACCTTGCACCGCGATTGTGATTACCTGTAAAACTCAACATGTACTTCTGTCCTTCGGGAAATACCTTTTCAAGGTTTTCTTCATGCAAGTGCTTCATCTCTTCTTCTCGGTATTTCGCTTTAGGGTGATGTTGAATTAATTGCAGCAAAGTAGACGATCCATCACCGGTAACTTCAATATATTCTTTCAATATAAAGCCGGTCACCTTACCTTTTGTTTCTCCAGGGTAACGGATATGAAAAACACTGAACTCCAAAGGCAAATCAACAAAGTCCTGGATTAAATAATCAACGGGAATGTGTAAGTGATAATCTTTTAGTTGCTGCTCATTTTTCAACTTACGAACCAATATTCCCTGCATTCCTATTTGCGGTTTGACAATTATTGGATAGCTAAAACCTTCAGAATTAACTTCAGCGGTGAGTTTATCCGTATCTCTATCGTGAGTGACAAATAAAGTTTTTGGATAGTAGTTTTTTGGTAACTGCTCATACATCTCCTTCTTGCCTTCGCCTTCAAAGCCCGAAAATTCTAATGTTGGATTTACAGGTGAGAAAAACCAGAATGCTCTTGCTTTAATTGCGTAATACATCCATACAAAACCTAAGGGAGCATAAATGACCATGAATGGCCATAACTCCCAATTAGTAATTTTTTGTATAAGCTTTTTCAGTGGGTGTATTTAAAGCGGCAAAAGTACAACCAACTACTCACATCATTTGTGTTGATTACGAAAAGCAACATGTAATAAAGTGAAGATGTATTAAAAATCGGTGTATGTAATTTTAGCATATGAGTTTGACCTACATTTGAAAAAATGTTTGATGTATGAATGTGCCCACTATGGCTGAAATGATGGCAAATGGTGAAAGCCCTGATATTTTATTTTGGGTTGGATGCTCAGGTAGCTTTGATCAGAGAGCACAAAAAATCACAAAAGCTTTTGCCACTATTTTAGATAAGGTTGGGATGAAGTTTGCAATTTTGGGTAAAGAGGAAACCTGCACAGGCGACCCTGCAAGACGTGCTGGTAATGAGTTTCTTTTCCAGATGATGGCTTATAACAACATCCAGATTTTAAATGGATATGGTATAAAAAAGATTGTAACCACGTGCCCGCATTGCTTCAACATTTTTAAGAATGAATACACTGAACTAGGCGGACACTTCGAGGTTATTCATCACACAACATTATTGCAACAACTCATAGATGAGGGTAGAATAAAATTGCAGGAGGGTGGTAGCTTTAAAGGAAAGAGAATTACATACCACGATAGTTGCTATTTAGGAAGAGGTAATGGTATTTACGAAGCTCCGCGAAAAGTTCTGGAAGCACTTGATGCAGAATTGGTAGAAATGAAACGGTGCCGAAGCAATGGATTATGTTGTGGCGCAGGCGGCGCACAGATGTTTAAAGAAGAGGAGAGAGGAGACATTCGCATAAATCTTGAAAGAACAAATGAGGCCATAGATACTGGCGCTAGTATAATTGCAGCAGCATGTCCCTTTTGTAATACAATGATGACTGACGGAGTAAAAAACAGGGAAAAGGAAAGCGAAGTTTCGGTTTTAGATGTTGCTGAAATTGTTGCTGCTTCAATGTCTTAAATTTTAGTTGCTACTTTTATAAAACTCCGGCTAACCATTTAGCTTCTTCCAATTTTCCTTCCGGGATAGGAACTCTTATTTCATCGTGACTTATACCGCTTCTTGTTTGCCAGTTATATACAATTTCTAAAACCTTGGGTGAGGGCTCTTCTTTTATACTCACGTTTCCACGCCAATACATCTGGCTTTGAAAAGCGTTGTGCTTTCCGTTGATGATTACTGCGTATTGGGTTATAACCACTTCACTATCCTTTCCCTTTGGCTGACCAATCGATGCCATGGACAGGAAATATTTTCCCAACCAATATATTAACGCTACAAACACGCTTATTAAAAGTGTAACCAACCAGTCATTTTCCTCTATTCCTGAAATAAATAGCGCACTGATGATAACAATCAGGCAAGCTTCAATTGTTGAATTTAACTTACGTTCCCGCATTTCCCATTTGCAAAATTTCTTCCATTCTTCCGGCTGATATTTCCAGTGTGCCAACACTATAGTATCATTATCTGTTGCCATAGATATTTGTGGTGCCGATAAAGTTGAAGTAGAATCTATAATCGGCTCAGGAATGTTAGTCGGATTTAACGCTACGACATTTTTATTAGATTGAACATTTCTATTTGTATGATGTAGTTGCTGCGAAACTAATTTCTGATCCTCTTCTGCATCTTTAGCCAGCTTTTTAGATAGCCTGATGTTTACGATACCATTATGCACAAACGCAGCACAGGAAAGAAGCAGTAAAGGGCCGACCCACCAAACAGGGTCGGGATAGGAAAACAGAAATCCTAGTCCTACCGGGAGGACAATAAATGCGCAGAATAACATAAGTAAACCAGAGAGAAGCGTGCCGGCAGAAGTAAATTTTTGATCCACTAAATCGTTTGTAATTTTGGTGTTTACAAGACCCTAATTTAATTAAATAATTTTTCCTGATGAATTTTGAGTACCAGTCGTTAATACCTGAATCATTCCACCCATCTTCGAGAGTGTGGATATACCAGTCGAGTCGTTTATTTTTTATAAGCGAGGCGCTTGAGATTGAAGATATGCTAAATGAATTTGTTGAAAAATGGAATTCTCACGGAGATAAAGTAGAAGGATACGCTAACATGCTTTTCGGACAGTTTATAATATTAATGGCTGATGAAAGTAAGTTTGGTGTTAGTGGTTGCAGTACTGATAGCTCGGTAAGATTAATTAAGGAAATTGAGGCTAACTTCAAAGTAGATATGTTCAACAGGCAGAATCTTGCTTTTGTCGTAAAAGATAAAATACAATTATTGCCGCTGTCGCAGTTGAACTATGCAGTGGAAAATAATTTTATAAATGCAGATACCATCTACTTTAATAACCTTGTTTTAAACAAGGAAGAGCTACTGACTAAATGGATGATACCAGTTAAAGATAGCTGGCTTGCAAAGAAGATAAAAAGCTTCCAACAAGTATAGTAGAACTTTTGCTTAATATTTAACCTGCAGTTGAAGTGTGCGACGCAACGATGATGCTATGAAAAACAATGCCGGTATAGAAATTATTTTATAGCCGGTTTCTTCAACTTGTTCAACAAAGCCCTTTTTTCCTTCTCACTTAATTTCTTTTGTGGAGGTTTGTTTAGTTGATATGCTAATGAAATACGGAAGTTGCGGGTATTGGTTGAGTTGAAGTTTTCGAGGGTGAAATTTTTACCGTAAGTATAGGTTGTGTACTGTTGCACTCTGAAAGGATCGATGATATTAAAGCTGCCAATTAATCGCTTGTTTAAAAACTTACGCTGAATGCCAAGGTTCATTGATAGGTTTGAACGAGCACGCCCCTGGGGGTCTGAAAAGCTGCTATAGCGTGCGTTTCCGTCTAATGTTGTTAAGCTGTTTGGGGTAAAATTGTAGTTGAGGCTGGTGTAAAACGTGCCACCATTTCTGTACTTGTATAAGGTACGCTCTGTTAAGCTATACTCGTTGTAAGAATAGCCGGCGCTGCTGTTTACTCTTAGCTTTTTGCTGAAAGTATAGCCTCCCCAAATACTTGCTTCGTACTCATTTCTATCGGCAATATTCAGGTATGTAACCTCTGTTTTTCCACTTTCAACCAAGGTTCGGATGGTGTTGAATATATTCTTCACCTTATTGTATCCTAAAGAACCGTTGAGGTAATATTTGCCTTTTGAGAGTCCGATATTTAGGTCGAAGTTATCTGCAACAGAAGGTTGTAAGTATGGATTGCCAAACCGTATATTGTTTGGATCATTATAATCAATACTCGGGTTGAGTTCGCCAATTCCGGGTCTTCTTATACTTGATCGATATACCAGTGCAACATTAAAGGTTTTGCTGAACTCTTTTCTGATTGTTACATGTGGAAGTATTTTTAAATAGCTATTACTAACATCAGCTGCATTGCCCTGTATAAAATCGAAATCTGTTGTAGTCTGCTCTGCCTGTGCACCGGCTACAAACCTCCATTCTTTTTTTAAGTTTAAGTTTAAGCCGGCACGTGCTGTGGCTATGCTTTGGTGAAAGCGAAAATCAGTGCTAAGCAAATCATTAATAACAAACCTATCGTCTGCTCTTTTATAGAAGCTGGTATTTAAGATGTTGTGATGGTTATTGCGACTGAATGTAGCTCCGGCCGTTAATGAAGCGCTTCTACCCTTCGTTTTCGATCTAAATGGTTTATCATAATTAACACGTAAAGAGAAAGCATTACTGTAGTTATCAGTTAACTGGTTTTGAGTTGAATCAAGACCGCTCGGTGTGAAATCAGGTCTTAGAAATTCCTGGTAAAAGTCTCTTTGATTATCGTTTTTACCGAAGTTCGTAGCAGCGATTATCTGCAATCTTTCAGCTACATTTTTACCACGATGCGTGTATGATAAATTCAATCCATGATTGTAGCCATTCCCGCTTGTAGCATTTTCACGAGTGCTTAACCGATAAATTTGTTTGCTTTGGTTGAGGTTCGTGTATTGAGTGTGACTAACGTTGTCAAAGTAGTTTAGATTACTTTGGATAACAGCATTAATACTATTACGCTTGTTAATCTCGTAATCACCCTGCAGCCTGATGTTAGGGCGTAAGTTTTTGGTTTTGAACTCACCATCAGTATTGAAGAAGTTTGTAGAGTCGCGATAGATGTTTTCTCTGCGACTATAGTTACTACCCTGTAACTGGCTTGCACCAACGCCTAATGTTGTATTGAAAGAAAACTTTTTGTTTCGGTAAGATAGATTTGATGAAAGATTTCCTTCACCTCTTGTTCCTGCACTTAAAGCGATCTTGCCTACCCAACCAATTTTACCTTTTTTAGTTACAATGTTTATTACTCCACCTGCCTCTGAAGCATATTGCGGTGGAGGGTTGGTCATAAGCTCTATTTTTTCGATGCTGTTTCCGGGCATGCTTTCCAATAGATCTGCTAGTTGAGTTGCAGAAAGATCTGTTGGTTTATCATCAATTAAGATCTTAGGTTCTTTGCCCTTTAATAATATTTTTCCGTTAGGATCATTAGCGATCATCGGCATGCTCTTAAGCAACTCAGCCGTAGAGGAGCCATTACTTAAGGCACTTTCGCCTACATTGTAAGTTATCTTTCCGTCT
>DASVST010000330.1:0-2766 GCA_036387965.1 Segetibacter sp.
CACCCCATCAGCGGAAGATGTTTAATACACGCACTTGTAATTCTTAATTCATAGCTCATAATTCTAAGTTCTAAACTCTAAACTCTTAATTCAACTTTAGCTTACTCAACCTATCCATCTCTTTATCTAAGATCAAAGCAAGTGCTTTCGCTTTTGCATCCTTATTCCTGTAAATAAGACGATGGTCTAAAACGGCCGACGTCATTTTTTGAAGGTCATCTTCAGTAACAAACGTTCTTCCATTTACTAACGCAAATGCTTTTAAGCACTTGAGAAAAGTAATGCCGCTTCGAGTAGAGGCACCTAATACAATGTCATTATTTCTCCTGGTATCCCAGATGATGTTTCTTACTGCTTTTACTATCTCTGCGTGTATAAAGACTTTCTCAGTTTCGTTCTGTAAGAACAATATTTCATCCATGCTTAACACCTGGTGAATGTTGTTTAGGTTATCTGCTATGCCGAGGTAGTTGTTGTAAATCTCAAGCTCCGTTTCTTCATCTACATAACCGAAGATGATTTTTATGAAAAACCTATCGAGCTGCGCTGCGGGAAGTGGATAGGTTCCCTCCATTTCAACCGGGTTTTGTGTTGCAATAGTGAAGAACAGCCTCTCTAATTTGTATGTTGTTTCTCCCATTGTGATTTGGTTTTCAGCCATACACTCAAGTAGAGCAGATTGCACTTTAGGAGAAGCCCTGTTAATCTCATCTGCTAATAGTAAATTGCAGAACAAAGGACCTTTTTTAAAGATGAATTCCTTTTTTACATCATCAAAAATGTGTGAGCCAATTAAATCCATTGGCAATAGATCCGGCGTAAACTGTATTCGCTTAAAGTTTACACCGCCATCGTTGTTTCTACCTGAGATACTTTGAGCAAGGGTTTTAGCCATTACTGTTTTACCTGTACCGGGATTATCCTCCATTAGGATGTGACCCTTTGCAAGCAATGCTGTCAGAATAAATTGTATTTGCCTACGTTTGCCACGTATCACTGTTTCAATATTATCTACCAGTTTTTGAATGTTGGTTAAGGCCTGTTCTACCTGGATTTCCTGCTCCATGATTATGTTAGTTTTGGTTTGGTATAGAAGTTCAAGGTGTTGTATATATTCAGGAAGCGGCTAAACCTTTTCTTAAAAGGTATACCTGCTCTTATTTTGTATTTAAACGACGGATAAAAGTATTTGATAGCTGCTACTTCATCATTGGTTAGTTGAGTGTTACTATACTTTATTTTTTGATAGACGTTAGTGAACCCACTAAACTTTGTACCGTACAACTTATCGATACTCTCTGCATATTGTTGCGGGCTTTGCTTAACCCGTGTCATGCCCATTTGATTTAAGTAGAACATAGATGCGGTATATATGTTATAGGCTTTCTGCCTGGCATTGCCTCTCTTTGCCTTTGCATTATAATATTGCCACAACAACCAAGGCGATACAAGTACCAATATCACAAAGCCTGCAATTACTCCTAAAGTAATCCATAAGGCATTCACCCAATCAACAGGTTTATCAACTTTAGCTGCTTTTTCGCTCCTTGCTTTTTTCTCTTCTTCAGTTTCCATTATTTTGATCTCGTCAATAGGTGCTGGTTTCGGAGATTTATTGAGAATAGAATTCAGGTCATCTGTTTCATAAGCTAACAAATTTTTAAAAACCTCAGCATAAGAAACCGCAACAATGTTAGCTCCTGGTTTTACATCACTAAGCCTGGCTGCACCCGTATCACGTGTTACAGATGCGATGGAAACATCAAGCAGTAAATCTTTAGGTGTATCAGTTGTATAGTTTTCATCGTGGTATAAAATCTTATTGACTTTCATAGTAACACGCTTCGCTATTGTATCAACACTTACCGCCTTTCCATCAGCAACTAAATATGCCTGTTGTGTATTCATCGGCGGTGTACCATCGGGTTGCGGCGACTGTTGTGTGTTTACATCCGGAACTGTCGTATCAAAGTCTATCCAGCCATAACCTGGAAAATATAGCTGAACCCAAGCATGTGCCTGGTCAGCATAAAACCAATACCAACCTGGGTTTTTATTACTTCTGTCTACCGTTAAAAAGCCAGCTGCAATTCTTGATGGTATGCCCAAAGCTCTTAACAAAAACAGGGTAGCGCCTGCATAATATGCGCAATAGCCTTTCCTATTTTCGAACAAGAAATAGTTAAGCTTATTAGCACTTGGAATGCCGGGGACACCCGGGTTATCACTATACTTAAATAATGGTTGCCCAAATTCATCTTTGCTTAAAAAGTAATCTCTTATGGCAATCATTTTATCAACGGGAGTCTTTGCGTCCTTTGTTATTTGAACTGCGAGTTCTCTAATGCGATTATAGTCTTGGTTGTTAGACATGAACGTGTAGTAATCGTGAAACTGTTTATCTAAACCAGCAAAAGAAGTTGACTTGCGGAGCTCTTGAAAACGCTGCTGCTGAAATTCATCCAACATCAAATTACCTGCTGGGTTGTAGATAAAGAAGGCGCTGTTTAGATCGCTCACCCACATTTTTGCCCGGTATGCACTTTTAAATTGTGACTTATATTCTTTCTCTACTGGTATTGGCTGAACAAAAAACGCTGTAGAAGGAGCGATGAATTCTTTAGGTGATAAGATGACTTTATATACATCAGCAGTAACAACTTTTCTTTGCAGGGTCGCTTGTGTGTTCTTAATTACCTGCGAATCTGTTTTCGTAAAATACAACGGGATTTTAGAAGGATCTGGACTGAACAAATCATTCGAAGG
>DASVST010000331.1:0-1825 GCA_036387965.1 Segetibacter sp.
AAATGCCTCTTTTTTTGTAAAGATCGGAACATTACTCTTCTTAAACCATGGTGAAGCTTTCTAAAAACTTAGTAGTAAAATTCCCGCTTCTGAAATCTTCGTTCTGCATCAACTGAAGATGAAAAGGTATAGTAGTTTTAATACCCTCAATCACATACTCGCTCAACGCACGATACATGGTATTGATTGCTTCTTCCCTGCTTTGCGCAACTGTAATTAATTTACCAATCATCGAATCATAATAAGGCGGAATAACATATCCTGCGTATACATGACTGTCAACTCTTACGCCGTGTCCTCCCGGTGTATGTAAAACAGTAATTTTCCCTGGGCTTGGTCTAAAATCGTTATAAGGATCTTCTGCATTTATCCTGCATTCTATAGCGTGCATTTGTGGTTCATAGTTCTTGCCACTGATTGCTTCTCCCTGTGCTATTTTTATTTGCTCTTTTATCAGATCAAAATTAATTACCTCTTCCGTTACACAATGCTCCACCTGAATACGGGTGTTCATCTCCATGAAGTAAAAATTTCGATGCTTATCAACAAGAAACTCAATCGTACCAACACTTTCGTAATTAATAGCGCTTGCGGCTTTTATTGCTGCTTCGCCCATTGCAAAGCGTAGTTCAGGCGTCATAAAAGGTGATGGACTTTCTTCAACCAGCTTTTGATGGCGACGTTGTATTGAGCAATCTCTTTCACTTAAATGTGCAACTTTTCCGTACCTATCTCCTGCAATTTGTATTTCTATATGGCGTGGTTCTTCAACAAATTTTTCCATGTAGATGCCATCATTCTTAAAAGATGCACCAGCTTCAGCCTTGGCAGTTGTGAAAGCTTTTTCCATTTCACTTTCTTCCCAAACTACCCTCATTCCTTTACCTCCACCACCTGCCGTTGCTTTTAAAATCACCGGGTATCCAACATCTTTAGCGAGGCTTTTAGCTTCAGCAATACTTTCTAATAATCCCTCACCACCAGGCACCACTGGCACACCTGCTTTTATCATTGTTTCCTTCGCAGTAATCTTATCTCCCATTTTATTGATCATATCGGGAGTGGGACCAATAAACTTGATTCCATGATCCTGGCAGATTTGTGAAAACTTAGCATTCTCTGCTAAAAAACCATAGCCGGGATGTATAGCATCAGCATTGGTAATTTCGGCGGCTGCCATTATGTGAGGAATATTCAGGTATGAATCTGCGCTTTGCGGTTTACCGATACATACCGCCTCATCTGCAAATTTTACGTGTAAGCTATCTTTATCAGCGGTTGAATAAACGGCTACTGTTTTTATACCCATCTCGCGGCAGGTACGTATTACACGAAGAGCAATTTCACCACGATTTGCAATCAATATTTTTTTGAACACTTTTTCAATTTGAAGATTTGAAAATTTGTGGATTTGAAAATGGGAGAACAACCAATTGAAAAAATGATTTTCAAATTGTTTAATTCTCAAATTAGTTAGGAAGGATCTACTAAAAACAATGGCTGATCGTACTCTACCGGACTTGCATCTTCAGCTAAAACCTTTACGATCTTGCCTGATATTTCACTTTCAATCTCGTTAAATAATTTCATCGCCTCAATTATGCATACGGGTTTGCCCACTGTAACTTCATCACCCACATTTACAAATGGAGGTTTGTCCGGACTTGGGGTTCTATAAAATGTACCTATCATGGGGCTTTTAATAGTAACATAATTACCGCCTTCTGCAGGTGCTGACGGGGATGGGGATGGCTGCGAAGCGGGAGCCTGCTGCGAAACCTGTGGAGCATTATTCTGTAATTGTGGAGGAGGCGAATAAGACTGT
>DASVST010000332.1:0-3626 GCA_036387965.1 Segetibacter sp.
AATCTATATAGGGCTTTTTTTATTCTTGTCCTATTCTTCGTTTGCACAAGCAGACACTTCGAAAATTGAGCAGTATTGTCAAATTATTGCTACTCCAGGGCTTTTCAGCAACAAGGTTACTATTGATATTGACTTTGGCGAAGAAAAAAGTTTTTGGAGAGATACCAGGCTTAAAACATATGATGGAAGATTCAAAAAGTTCAATACTATTATTGATGCATTAAACTTTATGGGTAAAGAAGGATGGATCTTTATTAACGCATACCCAGTACGTAGCGGCAATACTGACATATTCCATTTTGGATTTAAAAAGGTGTTTTCAAAATTGGAAATTGAAGGTCTATAAATAAAGGTTAGAAATCAGTTTAGATAGTTTTAATCATGAGAACATTAGCATTCATAATACCCCCCAATGTTGAGCTTCTTGATCTTGCAGGACCTGTTCAGGTTTTTACAGAAGCTAAAACTTACGGGTTGGAAGCAGACATACAGTTTTACACCTTTGAACAGGAACCAACTTCTACGTCAGGGCTTGGGTTTAATAAACTTTCAAACTTTAAAGACGCTCAATTAAAGGAAGGTGATTTTATTTTTGTTCCAGGGATGAATTGGCAATATGTCGATAGCATTCCTTTCAGAGCAGAACGTCAGTTCTTCAATTGGTTAAAGGGTTGTTCGGAAAATAAAGTGATTGTTTGTTCCATTTGCAATGGAGCTTTTGCTCTGGGTCACGCAGGTTTATTAAAGAACACAGAATGTACAACCCACTGGAAGAGAGTTAAAGCATTACAACAACAGTTTCCTGATGCAAAAGTCGTAGCGGATATCCTATTTATAAAAAGCAATAATGTATATACAAGTGCGGGGATTAGTGCCGGTATTGATCTGGCTTTAGCCATCCTTGAAAATTTAAAAGGACCTCTTTTTACCCATAAAGTGGCAAGGGAACTTGTGGTGTACCACAGGAGAAGTGGCAGACATAATCAGCAAAGCATTTATTTGGATTATAGAAATCATATAAATCCTCAAATACATCAGGTGCAGGATTATCTAATTGACAACTTATCCAAAGAAAACAATATAGAAGCTCTTGCTGCATTAGTTGGCATGAGCCCCCGAAACCTTAGCAGGGTTTTTAAAGAAATGACTGGTTCTACTATATTAGAATACCATACTCTATTACGTAAAGAGTATGCGAACACCATGCTGAATAATCCGGAGTACACTATTGAATATATTGCTTCACAGTGCGGGTTTAAAACAGCCAGGCAATTACATAGAATTTTAAAAACATAAGAAAAGAATAGAGGTTCTGCTTCACGAGCCAGTTAGCTCCCGCATTAATTACTAACCTGGAATATCACCATTTCGTGTGTATCAACATTTTGGTGCCATATGAACTCATGCCCTTATCAAACCTATTTTATAAAAACAAATTTCTTAAAAATGTTAGAAAAACTAAGTCTCACTAAGGTTATTACTACAGTATTAATAGTCTTAATCTTTACCTCTTGCACTAAAGATGTACCCTTCACCGGTTTGACAAAAGAATTCAAAATAACGTCAAACGCTAATGGAGCAACATATAATATTAGGGTTGCGTTGCCTGAAAATTTTAATGCTTCAACCGATAAATACGTAACCATGTATGTATTAGACGGTGAAATAATCTTTGGTGTTGTAGCCAACAAATGCAAAGAATTAGCTGAACAGATAGGAGCAGCAAATGTTTTGGTAGTTAGCATAGGATATGGAAAGGATCGGAGTATAGATTATACACCAACAAAGATGAGTTCAGTGACTGGAGGTGGTCCTGAATTCCTAACCTTTATAGAGAATGAATTAATACCGCAAATTGAGACTAATTATAGAGCCGATAGTGCCAGAAGTAAACGAGTAATTCTTGGTCATTCTTACGGTGGATTGCTTGGGGCTTATTCTTTTACCGAAAGAAATAAAATCTTTGGAAACTATATATTGCTAAGTCCATCCCTATGGTTTGACAACCAGGTTTCATTTCAGCATGAAAAGGATAATCGCATTAACAATAAAGGAAGACAACAATTAGTGTTTCTTGGTATTGGTGATAAGGAGGAGGAAGATAGAATGAAAGAACCGTTTGAAAGATATTATCAGATCCTTCGTGACAACTATACAAATATTAAATTGGTAAAGAATTATGAAAGTAATACTGGTCACATAGACTCAAGAAATCCCAATATTATGAAGGGTCTCGAATATTATTTCAACAACAGGTAAAACGTCACAAAAAAGGTTATGAAAAAAAGAAACATAAAACTGTACTGGCGTATGCCCAAACATCTAATGCCTTATTTCATTAGCGAACTCCAAGATTATCACGATGAATTGCAACAGGGCAATTTAAGCAAAGCATGGCAAAAACTGGAAAGGGCTCATATTATCGGGCAAAAATGGTTTATTGAACATACATATGTTCATTGGTTGATGCTAAAATTCGGAGTTAAAATAAAAAGTTACAAAGAGGTCTTAGGACAAATACCGAGATTATTGGCAGGTGGGGTAAAATCATTTGTAGGCAAAATTCCAGTTGGAAATACCGGAGGTGCAAATGTTCCCCCGTTAAAGAAAATGGATATACCGGATGATTTACAAAGGATACTTGCTAAAACATAAGCTGCAGCCAAAATTATGTAAATCATATCCATAATTGTATAACAACCACCCCAGCCATCTAAACTAATTTTACACTACAGAAATAAAAATAGACAGTCATGAGGACAATAGAATGATAACAAACATCAGGTGTGGTCTTGCATAGCAAAAAGCAGCTCCCACACTAAACGAAGTAATAGGAGAAGAAAACTGGAAAGTAGATACCCTTAAGCCAAAGAAAGTACTTACAGCTACTACAGAAAACCTTGACCAGACGGAGTTACTGAAGCTGTACAAAAGGCAGGTTATAGAGCAGAAGAGTTAGCTTAAAAAGGAATTGTTATAATGCAGCGCTGGTTTTCTTGTCCGGCATTATACTAAGGATGAAAAGGTAGCTTTACATCCTAATCCACAATGAATGAATTTTCGTAAAATATTATGGAAGCTGTTCAAGGCAGTTTTTGTAAGAAAAAAGGAGTGTTGTAAATAATTGATACTTTTGCACCGATAATAATGAGACAAAACAAATCCATAAAACTAAAAGCAGCTTTCCTTTTAACGGTGTTTGCCCTTAACACGGTGGTGGCTTTTGCTTGTTCTTTGGGTTTAAATATGGGTTATAACGAGAAGCATCACAATGCTGAAAAAGTTCAACCAGTAGCGGCAGCTCATTCTCATAGTCATGCACCTGGTACTAAGCCACATCATCACAATACACGGGAAACACATAGTCATGATAGCAATGCAAAGCATGGACACGACAGTAAGCATTCACATGGTGATAATGCAGTAGCAACCCATTATAATGAGAAGAGCAGTAGCAGCGATGACGACTGTTGCACTGATACAGCAATTAAGTTCCAATCAGAAGATAAAAAACTACAGCAATCACAGACCGTTGATATAAAAGCACCTGTTTTTGTTGCGTTCCTTTCTGCTTTCTTAGGCTTTGATTTAGCGCCTCAAAAAGCTACAACAGCTACAAAATTTGT
>DASVST010000333.1:0-4378 GCA_036387965.1 Segetibacter sp.
AGCAAGGCTTCCAAAACCTGTAGTTCCGCTTAAAGGCTGACTCACAAATAAATCAACGGTTCTATTGTTATAATACTCCATCTCAACCCTGGCTCTGTTTCTCCAGAATGCGACATCCAAACCCAGGTTTGCCTTTTTAATTCTTTCGATCTTTAGATTAGGGTTACCAGGTGAATTTGGAACCTGTCCTGAAATCGTTGAACCTGCATATGCAGAGTTAACATATGATGGTACCTGTGGACCAAGATAATTTGTTACACTAACTAAGCCGCCCGCAATGCCATAATTTGCAGTTGAAATACTACTGATGTTAGGAATGATTCCATAGGAAACTCTCACCCGCAGATCTGTGAAGAAAGATTGGTTTTTCAGGAAGTCTTCACGTAGTGCATTCCAGATTAATCCTGCAGACCATGTTGTTACCTGTTTGTTTGCCTCGTTTACAATTCTTGAAGTTCCGTCGCGCCTTATATTTCCGTTAACTGTATACTTACCATCATAAGTATACCGGAGTGTTGCAAAATAGGAACGTATACCGAAACCCGATTTTGCTGAAGAAACATTTTGAGGATATGTGGCTGCCCCGTTGGTAGGTAGCGGCCCGGCACCTTGCCCTGTTTCTGTAAGCCTTGGATCTAAGTTATACTGCTGAAATCCCAGTCCTTTTTGTAATCCTCTTACTACTTCAAAATAAGCGCCGGTTTCTACATCATGTACCTGGTTAAAGTTCTTTGAGAAGACAGCACTTGTGGTGTTTATGAGCTGGGTCGTTATCCGGTAAGACTCAGCATTGTAACCGGATTGAAATGATTGAAGGCTACCAATATAAGAAGCTGCCTTAATATTACGGGTATGAATATCTGATGCCACGTCTATACCTACTGTATTTCTTAAGCTTACCTCAGGTGTAAATTTATATCCAATAGATAAACCCGAATTAATTTTCACTTGCCTTTGATGCCAGAGAGAATTCTGTATTCCTTCTAAAAGATTGCCTACTTCTTTTTTAGCAATCGGAGTACTTGCACCAAAAATTATAGAACCATCTGCGTTGTAGGGATTTTCATAAGGCTTTGCCCTGTAAGTCATCTGGAAAGGATTTCTCGGGCTGTTACCTAAAAATTCACCTTCAGATAATTTGGTTAATGAAAAGCCTGCAGTAGTATTAAAATTTACAGTTACTTTATTCGAAGTATGCTCGAGATTAAACCTCGTAGTATAGCGTGTCAGGCTCGATCCCCGGTCAATACCTTCCTGGTCAAAATAACCGCCGGAAAGGAAAAATCTTGACTTGTCATTACCACCACTCATGTTCAGATCATGAGACTGGGTAAAGCCCTGGCGATAAAATACATCAGCATAGTTAATGTCTATGTTTCCCACACTATCTAAGAGGAAGTCGTAGCGGGCTTTTGTTGCTGCAGGCAATGCAGCATATGCCGGGTTTTTTGGTGAATACACCCAACCCGGCGTGTTTGTTCCTGCGCCTGCTAAGCCAAGCCTCTCTTCATATTCTAAAATTTCTTTAGTGTTCATCATGTTTAAACGCTCAAAGCTTGGAGCTTGGGTAATACCTACCTGTGCACGATAAGTAAAATTTGTTCCTCCTGCTTTCCCTTTTTTTGTAGTAATAACAATTACTCCCGTACCTCCACGGGCTCCATATAAAGCTGCCGCATTTGCGTCTTTCAAAACAGTCAACGATTCAAAATCATTCGGGTTAAGCGTTGCCATATCCCCGGCAGGAATCGGAACTCCATCTAATATAAATAACGGTTGAGCACTTGCTCCCTGAATGGATTGTACTCCACGAATAGTGATGGTTGGACTCGTACCAGGCTGACCTGAACCGGAGTTAACTAACAAGCCAGGAGCACGACCTTGAAGTGCCTGGTCGAATGAACCAACCGGTACAGTTTCAATCGCCTTTGCACTTATCACAGATGCAGCACCTGCGAAGGTTGTTCTCTTTTCCCTGCCATAGCCGGTAACAACAACTTCTTCAAGGGTTGAGTTTGCAGCAGCCATTTCAACAGTAACCGTGTTCTGGCTCCCCAGCGCAATGCGCTGTGTAGCCAATCCAACATAAGAAATTTCAAGGCTGTTGACTCCCGCCGGAACATTAATGGTGAAGGTGCCTGTGGCGTTCGTGGTTGTTTTTGCCCCGCCGCCAGCCAGTGAAACTGTTGCACCTGCTAATGGCGTCCCACTTTCATCAGTTACCTTGCCGGATACCGCCCGGGTTTGAGCAGTTAATTGAACGATAGTCAAAAGCATACACAATAGAAATGATACAATTTTTCTCATGAGCATTATTTTTAATGTTAGTATTGAAGCCTCGCATTTGATTATGATAGGCCATGGAACGGTAGAAGACAAGCAGGAACTTTCCTGTTTAAGTGGAGAAACGTGTAGATATATTTAAGGCACGTTTTTACCTTCTTAAATCATGATAATAATGTCATAGAAAATGCAGCGTGGATTTTATAAAATGTTGCTGAACTCTGATGAAAGGGAGCGAAGGCGTTTGTGGTATTCCTTAGAAAGACAAAGACTTTTACTGAAGCTCTGTGGTAAATGAGAAATCTTACTCTTTAATGTGACAGGTATTTAAAAAGACATTAAATCAAAATAACTGATTGTCTATAAACATTCCCGTTTTCACTGTGCCCTGTTTGAAGAAAACTTGAAAAACCTATAGATAATTTTTTCGAATGTTTTGAAATCTGTGGCTCCGATTTATACTGCATCAGAGTTATGAATGGGGTAAACTTCTATACTTCATTGGAACAGTTTCCCTTTTACCTTTCTGCAAATGTAGGTTGGGATGTCTTTGTAAAACAGACCTCTTCAATGTGGTAAGTACACCATGGTCGTAATAAAACTCGAAGCTTCAGACAGCTCGGAGTCTATTACTTCTAATTACAGCTGTAGATGTTCAAGGTTCTACTAAACTTTTTTGGACTGAAGAAGTGAGGGAGCTCTATTACTTTCTCAATAAACATTAGATAACTGAACTTGTGGTGGCAAATTCTAGTAAGAATAGCGGAGTTCTTGGTCGATAATTAGACAGCAAAAGACTCCGTTTTGCTGCCGTTTGCAGGTATTGCGTCTGAAGGTGCTTTTGCATTCGCAGACTTTGAAATCGTAAAGTTAAATGTAGTTCCTTCGCCGGGTTGCGACTCAATCCAAATGCGTCCTCCATGTTGCTCAACAATCTTTTTGCAAATGGAAAGACCTACACCTGTACCGGGATACTCGTTTTTATTATGCAGACGCCTGAATATCACAAAAACCTTTTCGTGATACTCGCGCTCAATTCCAATCCCGTTGTCTTTCACAGCAAAGCGCCAAAAATTCCCTTCCTCCCACGCGCTGATTTGGATGTGTGGTTTTTTGTCGCTGTGATATTTTAAAGCATTACTTAAAAGGTTTTGAATAAGCTGAACCATTTGAGTCTTGATAGAATTCTGCAAAACGGGCAACTGATTGAACTCGATTATCGCACCAGATGTTTCAATTTCTTTCTCTAACATCTTCATTACCGTATCCACTACGTCGTACATATTCACCGGTTCAACATCAACGCCAGTTGCGCCTATGTGGGAGTACTCAAGTAAATCCCTGATTAGTTGCCTCATTTGTTTTGCGCTGCTTACTGCAGAGTGTATATATGTATCAGCAGTTTCATCTATCTTATCCTTATACTTTACTTCAAGCATTTGCAAAAAAAGGCTCACTTTTCGCAAAGGCTCTTGCAGGTCGTGAGAAGCCACGTAAGCGAACCGCTCTAGCTCGTTGTTGCTAAGTTCTAGCTGCCGTAAAGTTTTCAAAAGTTCTGTGATGTCGCTTGCAACCAGTAACAAACCCTGAACTTGCTTGTTGTTCTTAATCAGTTCTGCTGAAAGCAAAACATCAATCTGTTTACCTGCACTTGTTTTGAAGACAGTTGTATAACTAGTTACAGGTGCGCCATTTAATGAATTGTCAAAAACTTCGGATGTAAACGAGTTGTAATATGATGGGTCCGGGAAAATAATACTGACATCAATCTCTTCGTCATCACGTTTCTTGCCCAGGAAAAGCTGTTGAGCAAAGGGGTTCATGTATATTATCTGTTGCTTTGGCGAAACAACAAACACAATATTTCTGAGATTGGCAAGCACTGTTTCCACTTCCACTGATTCAGAAAGATTGAACAGTTTGTATTGGCGAATAGAAATGATAGTAGCAAGTGAAAAGAAGGTCATGAAAGTGGACGTTACCGGAATCTCAGGTCTATCAAGTATTACCGGATAAACGATTTGTGTGATAATCCCCTGAACAGTTGGTACAAACATACCCGCAGCAATCAAAAATGCCTGAACCCTTTTTGCCT
>DASVST010000334.1:0-3891 GCA_036387965.1 Segetibacter sp.
TGGCAAAAACTTTTGCTGAAAGCACCGCAATATCACGACCTGCGTACTTTTCAATCAGGTATAAAATAAGGTTTAAATAAGAGAAGGCTCCTCCACTTGAATAGATACCTTTATCATCAGTTATAATTTTTTCTGTAACTAAATTCACTTCAGGAAACATCGCTTTAAAAGCATTTGTTGCCATCCAATGTGTAGCACATTTCCTTCCATTCACCAATCCAGTTGAAGCCAATAAAAAAGCACCCAGGCAAAGGCTTGCAACTTCAGCACCTTTATTATATTGGTCAATGATCCATGGAATAAAATCCTTGTTCTTTTCAATCGCTTCCTGTATGTCCCCATCAAGTGCGGGAATAATAATCAGGTCGGTCTTCTTAACCTCGGTTAACACAGTATTACAATTCACAGTAAATAATCCACCTGCAGCCGGCGTTTCCTTGGTAAGGCCTACTAATTGAACAATGAACAAAGGCGGTGCCCCCTTGGCTTTGAAAAACTCGTTCACCTGGCTAAACAATTGACGTGAGCCCTCAAGGCTTCCTAAAATAGCTCCCTTAGGAACGAGAATAGATATGTGCTTCATCAGGTAAACATATAACAAATTCCTGTCGTAATCAACCCCTTAGAATGCCGTAAGAGCACCCGGTAAACCATATTTAATCACTTTAGCTTTGTGTTATCATTAAACCAACTAACATGAATACGAACCCAAACAGTATAAGGATGTTTCCCTTGATTGTGCTACACGATATGCATACAAAGTTTTTTCTTAGCGCACTTGAAGGCATTGCCGATGATGATGCACACACACGCTTAGGAACAAAAGCCAATCATATTGTGTGGCTTACAGGAAGCATTGTTGAACAGCGTTTTGACATTGCAAGAGCACTTGGTGTTGATTTGCAACAGACGGCTCACGA
This sequence comes from Segetibacter sp., assembly GCA_036387965.1. GTDB lineage: Bacteria > Bacteroidota > Bacteroidia > Chitinophagales > Chitinophagaceae > Segetibacter. Next base: position 921 of record DASVST010000334.1, read on the forward strand.
ACTGTTCAAAGACAATAAAGGCATACAGGATAATGGAACCTACCCGCCACTTGATGAATTCAGGAAAGACTGGGAGATCATCAGCCCTTTATTAAAAGATGTGTTACATAATGTACGAGATGAGAAACTCGATGAATCATTTGAGATGATGCCAGACATGAAGATGACTTATTTCGATCTTATCACTTTCATTATTTATCGCGAAGCAAACATCATCGGGCAAATTGCTTTATGGCGCAGGCTGCTAGGATATGAAGCAATGAAGTATATGTAGTAAAATCAGAGAGAAATTATACAACTTAAAAAAAAATTTTATGTTCAAGCACACAAAAGCATTTAGCGGATTTTCTGTAGATGATTTGCAAAAGGCAAAAACGTTCTATAGCGAAACATTGGGTGTTAACGTTACTAATAATCCGATGGGTATCATAGAACTAAACTTTATTGGTAGGAACAATGTAATAGTATATCCCAAAACGAATCATATACCTGCAACATACACTATCCTTAATTTTCCTGTTATTAATATTGAAGAAGCTGTTAATACCTTAACCTCAAAAGGGGTGTATTTTGAACAATATAGTGGCGGTATACAAACTGATGAAAAGGGGATTTGCCGAAATGAAGGCCATAGCATCGCGTGGTTTAAAGATCCTGCAGGAAATATTCTATCTGTTATTGAAGAAACATCCAATTCATAATAACAACCAAAAACTACCAAAATGAAAATCATGAAGAAAATTTTGATTGCGATAGCTATCCTTATTGCTATTCCATTGATCATTGCATTGTTTGTCGATAAAGATTTTGAAGTAATGAGAGAAGTAACGATCAACAAGCCAAAGCAACAGGTTTTTGATTACGTAAAGCACCTGAAGAACCAGGATAATTATAGCAAGTGGGTAATGACTGATCCCAATATGAAAAAAGCTTTCAGAGGAACGGACGGTACTACGGGGTTTGTTTATGCATGGAACGGAAATGATGAGGCCGGCGAAGGCGAGCAGGAAATTAAAAGTATAGTTGAAGGTGAAAGAGTGGATGTAGAAATAAGGTTTAAGCGACCAATGGAAGGAACAAGTTATGCGCCAATCATTACTGAAGCTGTAGGTGAAAATCAAACCAAAGTTAGATGGGGCATGAAGGGTACATCACCATATCCATTCAACTTTATACACTTGTTTATTGATGGCATGTTAGGCAAAGACGTTGAAACAAGTCTTGCAACATTAAAAGGTATTCTTGAAAAATCTTAAAGATGGCGCAAGAGAAAAAAGCCTCCTCTTTAAAACTGTCTGATCCTGAAAAAGTAGAAGAGTGGATGATGAAACTCGAACATCCCTTGAAAGCTGAGATTGATGTGGTAAGAAACATTTCAAAGGAGCAGATGATAAAGTTTCTGAAAGAATTAAATGGAATGCGCCAAGTTACTATTATCAGGAAGACATGGTAACGTTCAATCATCGTGCAACTCAACATGTTCATCTTGTCTTTCACCATCCCGCAGTAGTAAACATACAATCTGAGTTACTGGAGGGTAATTACAAAGACCGGCGAATGATGTACCTGCGCAATATGGAAGAACTGAAAGCGAACAAAAAGGAACTTCAAAACATAATAAAGCGATTGATAAATTTTATAGATAATCAATAACAATCAAACTACATTTTATGGAAAAGTTACATTTCACACAAACTATCAATGCACCTAAAGAAAAAGTATGGAGTACATTATGGGAAGATGAAACATACAGAAAATGGACAAGTGCCTTTTCTCCCTCATCTTATGCCGAATCTGATTGGAAGGAAGGGAGTAAAATACTTTTTCTTGATGGAAATGGTTCAGGTATGGTAAGTAAAATTGAAGCAAATAAGCCGAACGAGTTTATGTCCTTCAAACACCTCGGAGAAGTGAAAAATGGTGTAGAAGATACTGAAAGTGATGCAGTGAAAGGATGGGCGGGTGCGTTAGAAAACTATACACTTAAAGAGGCAGAAGGTAAGACCGAGTTAGCAGTTGAAATGGATGTTCATCCAGAGTACAAAGACATGTTTATGAAAATGTTTCCAAATGCATTGGAGCAGGTTAAAATATTATCAGAAACTTATTAATCATCAAAACTAAAATATATGCCAACGATAACACCAAACTTATGGTTTAATAATAATGCTGAAGAGGCTGTAAACTTTTACGGATTTGTTTTTAAAGATGCAAAGATTGGAAAAATAAGCCGCTATAGTGATGAGGCTGCCGCTGCTTCTGGTATGCCCACAGGAACTGTATTAACTATGGAGTTCGAATTACAGGGACAGAAGTTTCTTGCGCTTAACGGAGGTCCGCACTTCAAGTTTAACGAAGCAGTTTCATTTGTTGTTAGTTGCCAAACCCAAGACGAGATAGATATGTATTGGGATAAACTTACAGATGGTGGACAACCTGGAAGATGTGGCTGGCTTAAAGATAGATTCGGCTTATCATGGCAAGTTGTTCCTTCAATGTTAGGCGAGCTAATGACAAATTCAGAGCCTGGAAAATCAGCAAGGGTTATGCAGGCGCTATTCAAAATGGACAAGCTTGACATAGCTACTTTACAGGCAGCTTAGACGCATCTCTAAAAATTTTAAAAAACAAAAAACAAACTTATGGCAACTAAAATTTTCGTGAATCTACCGGTTAAAGACCTTGACAGATCAAAAGAGTTCTTTACTAAATTAGGCTTTACAATTAATCCCCAGTTCAGTAATGAAAAAGCAGCATGTGTGATTATCACTGAAGACATCTATGCGATGATTTTGAGGGAAGAGTTCTTCAAAACCTTCATTCCTAACAAGGAGATTTCTGATGCAACAAAAAGCACGGAGGTTCTTGTAGCGTTGTCTACCGAAAGTAAAGATGACGTGAATAAAATGGCTGAGACTGCATTGGCAGCAGGCGGAAGAACTGCCAGAGATCCGGAAGATCATGGCTTCAT
>DASVST010000335.1:0-10972 GCA_036387965.1 Segetibacter sp.
CATCAGCCTGAGTTGCGTTCCTGGTGCCAGCTTCAGTGATAGTTGCAAAGGCGACAGGATCCCCTTTATCATCCCGAACTGTACCTGTAATAACTCTTGTTTGTGCTAAAGCAGCCATACTGGTAATGACCAGCATAGCTATAAAAAATAACAGTTTCTTCATGCCATTTATAGTTTTGATTTAAGAAAAATAATTAATCACCATACATGTGCATGGCGGCATTCAATGACCAATGTCATTATGCTTTTCTCATGTGTAAGAAGGTCAGAAGCTGTGACGAAGTATTAGTAAGTTGTCACTCTTCTTTTCTCATGTTCTGTGTACGTAAGTAAAACACCTTAGAAATAAGGTTGTTGCATAGGCAACACAAGTTCAAAAATTGCTGCAATTTAACTTTGGCAATTTGCTACACGGTCATTAGTAATGACACACGGCTTATAGAATCTAATTGCAAAAACAACGGAAAACAAGGAAGCTAAAAGTTGTAAAGAGCCTGGAGCTTTAATTCAGATTTCCTGTTTCCCTGTATTTCATCTAAGCTACTTCCAACAGTTATCTTATCAGCATAAATGGTTTGTGCCCACCGTGCCCATACTGTTAGTTTTTTGGAAACATCGTAGTTTGCATTGAGATAATACCTGAAGCCCTTATCCATAAATAAAGGAATTGAAAAGCTGTAGAGTACATCATTTTCGTAGGCGTAGATGCGGCTGTCGAAGCCATTTGTTTCGAAGTACTGTAGACGTCCGTTTAGAGATAATGGTTTACCAATGGGTTTGTAACTTGCATCAATATATGTAAGGAAGCCTTGTTCGCTTCTCTCTTTCGCCTGTGGGTCGAACCATAATACTTCTACCCGATTTCTGATTGTAACCTCACTATTAACTCTATAGCTAACCTGCGTTCTCCAATTTTGCCGTGGTCTGTTTACCGTTTCTCGTGCAGCCAATCCTAACCCCGATAAGTTAATTGCTTTACTTTCATTCCGATACCTGGAGTAAACCTCCACTTGCTTATTCGGCTTATAAGTAAGTTGTACAAAATAATCTGAACCTTTCGAAGGTGCATCTATCCTAAATCTCAACCAGGGAAAACTAAATACATCGGCGTACATATCAAGCTTGACATAAGAAACAGGTCTTATACTTACTCCTGTAAACAGCCCTTTTTCGTTGGTTGGAAATGTACTTTCAGTAAAAGCATTGCCATATAGTGACTGATAGGATTTTTCTATATTTCTGTAAACCATCGATGCATCTATATGTTTGTCGAGGCTAATCATCATACCATTTACAAAAGCTTTTGATTGCCTTTTATCCATAGCCGCTTCTCCGAAAAAGTGCATGTTTCTATAGGTGAAGCTGTAATCTAAACTATAGTTATGCCAGTTGTCGCCTTGTATAGCAAATTGATTATACGGCGGTATATCTCTTTGAATAGGTTCAGAAAACTTGAACGCAACTGCATTTGCTCCTATATGAAATCCTAATCTGTTATAAGAAATATTGCCTCCAAAAGAAGTTTGCTTCGTTTTATTCATTTTATTTATTTCATTTGGAGTTCTGTGAAACCCTGTGGTTAGTATTGATGAAACAAAGTCTTCGTTAGTAAGGGTTGTATCTACATTAAAATTTGCATCAAGATTACGCAAGGATGCGAAGGCAGTAAACTCAAGATTCTTTCTTCCTACGGTTATTCCAACACCTCTTTGAAATAAATATTCCCCTGCAGAATTGTAAGGTCGTAAAACATCTGCCTGCCTTTTAACAGCTGCGATATCGACGCTTTTTTTAAATGCGAGGCTTTGCCATTGTATCAACCCTTGTCCGAGGTTTACTGTAAAATCACCTAAAGCCAAGGCTTTGATGAGTCCAAGCTTTCTTGCATACAAATGGAAAGAATAAAAATCAAACCCCTTGGTCTGTGCTCCTTTAAAAAATTGTTCTCCGGCATCTTTATCACCGGTAATTCCATACTGGAGCAAGTTTCTGTAAACATATTTGTAACGAACAAATAATCTCTGTGGACTACCTAAATACCTGTTTGATATACTGTCTGGCCTGCTAAACCCCTCTGTTGTTTCAATTACCTGTTGAAGCCTTGCAAGTATAGAATGTTGTCCACGTAAAAAGCGTTGTTTTAAATCGGCAGATAAGGGCAAAGTATTGTCTGTACGTACGTAAGGTAATATTCTTGTGATCGTCTCAACATCCCATGTAGGTATAGCCTGCAGTTCATAAATACTTATTAAACTACCAAGCAGTTGCCTGTAACGTAAAAGGTTTTGAATTTGAAGATCGGTTAAAGATTTTAACTCACGCAGCTCAGAAACATCAGCAGTATTCAGATTGATTTTATTGTTTCTTAAATGTGTTAGTGATTGCAAATAAGTGTCGTCTTCTGTTTCTGCTTCCTGGTTGTCAGTAAGATTTTCTAATTGCTGTTCCCTGGTAGTAGAGGTCTCTTCCACAACCTGTCCAATGGATGTAATCCAGAGGAAAAGAGCAAGTATTAGAAATATTCTTTTCACTGTTTATCAGCTTTCTTGAAATTGAATAATACTAATACCCCTGGAGTAAAACCAAGTTGCGGATGATAGGCGGTATTCACATCTAATCGTATGATGCCTAAGTTCAGACCAACACCGAAATAACTATTACTCGTAAGGGTAGTTATTCCTCCTCGTATAAAAATTTTTTCGTGTAGATTATATTGCAGTCCTACATTAACACTAACCGACTGGTCTTCCTGTTTTACAATTTCTGTACTTATAAACACGCGGGCTGATGGGTCATAGCCAATGCCTACCTTGTAAATTGAAGCCAAGTACTCATTGGTATTCTTTCCAAGTTTACTGCTTAAGGGATTATATACATGAAGGCCTGTATGCAGGTTTTCTGTAAGGTGAAAAATCGTACCCGCTTCAAAGTTGATAGCTGAAGCATTTCCATAACTACCTGCCTGTACAGAATGATAATTGAACTTTACCCCTACATCAATTTTCTCAGCAACACTTCTTGCATATGCTAAGCCTATTTGGTTTTCGTTGAAAGAGCTGAAGCCAAAATAATCTACCTGTAATGCAAACGTGCCTGATGATGTTGGCATCGCTACCATTGCAGTAAACTGGTTGAGTTCCTCTAACATAAACCTGCGTTCGCCGTATATACCAAAGCCACCTGATTTTATTTGCGCCAAGGCTGCCTGGTTATTTGTTCCAGAAAAAATATCAACGAAGTTTTTACTGTAAGCTCCAAGTCCGGCATACCTAACACTTAAAGGCTGACGTACCACCTGGGCATTTAACAAAAACGGAAAGAGCAGAATAAGTGATATGTAAAGACGTATCAAGCAATCAGTTTTAAACTGAAATCTAATAAAAAACAAGCAGCCTGTAAATATTATTAAGTCTTACTTGTCATTGTATATATAAATCAAAGCCACACAATACCTTTGCGGCCATGCAAGTATTAGATGGGAAAATTGCTTCGAAGTCTGTAAAGGAGCAATTGAAAGTACAAACAAGCAAACTTATTGCGGAGGGAAAAAGAACACCACATCTCGCAGCTATTTTAGTTGGCAATAATGGTGCGAGTGAAACTTATGTTGCAAGTAAGGTAAAAACCTGTGCAGATGTGGGATATAAATCAACTCTTATTCGCTTTGAAGAAAGCATAGAGGAGGCAACATTGCTGGACAAAATAAACGAGCTAAATGCTTATGATGAAATAGATGGAATTCTTGTACAGCTACCCTTACCAAAACAGATTAGCGAATCAAAAGTAATAAATGCAATAAACTCGTCTAAAGATGTAGATGGCTTTAACCAGGTGAGTGTAGGCAGGCTTGTTCAGGGGTTACCAACATTTATTCCGGCAACACCTTTTGGCATCATGCTTATGCTCGAACATTATAAGCTTGAAACGAAAGGAAAGCATGCTGTTATAATTGGGCGCAGCAATATAGTTGGTAGACCCATGAGTATTTTACTCAGCAGTAATTTATACTACGGAAATTGTACTGTTACTCTTTGTCATTCGCATACTGCAAATTTAAAGGAGCTTTGCCTGCAGGCTGATATATTAGTTGCCGCTTTAGGAAAACCTGGCTATATAAAAGCTGATATGGTAAAACCAGGAGCTATTGTTATTGATGTAGGCATAACCAGGGTTGATGATGAATCTAACACAAAAGGTTATTCTATAAAGGGCGATGTGGACTTTGCTGAGGTAGCTGAAAAAGCATCTGCAATATCTCCCGTGCCAGGTGGTGTTGGGCCGATGACGATTGCGGGATTAATGAAAAATACAATGGAAGCTTATTTAAGGAGAGTCGATGGTTGATGGGAACAATAGTTGGCGATTGAAAGATGACCGTCGATAATGTTGATGTTTTAAACCCCATTTCGTCCCCAAGAAGAACACTGGTTAAATTAAAAATTATGAAACAAAGAGAAGTAACAGACAAAGAAAATGTAAGGTGGACTTGTGTGCAGGCATATGCAGGGTTGGAAGGAAAAATATCAGAAAAGGTAGAAGAACTTTCGGAAAGCAACGGAGGTAAAGTACCTGTTGTTTGCACACCCTCAGGTGGAGCGCAATCGGTGCGGATAGAATTGCCAAAAGACTGGGAAGAAAAAGTGTCTGATGATGACCTGGTGAAGGCTATCAGCGATGCTCAACAGAATTAACTTCTATAAGTTACAGCGAAGGTTTTAATTAAATTACCTTTGCCGGTCAATGCTTTTTCAAACAAAAGAAATAACTCAAACGCTTCCTGTTATGGAAGCTTTTTATACACTCCAGGGTGAAGGTTTCCACCAGGGGCGGGCTGCGTATTTTATTCGCTTAGGTGGATGTGATGTAGGGTGTGTTTGGTGCGATGTAAAAGAGAGCTGGGATGCAAGTATCCATCCGCAAGTTTCAGTAGAAGAAATTGTTGAACGTGCCAGTGAACAACCCGGACGACTTGCAGTTGTTACCGGTGGAGAACCGCTTTTGCATGACTTAACTTATCTAACGAAAAAACTTCATAAGGCAGGTTTCGAAACAAACATAGAAACTTCAGGGTCATCTCCACTTTCAGGAGATTGGGATTGGGTTTGTTTATCTCCAAAAAAGTTTAAGCAGCCTCTCCCGGAAATTCTTCCTCTAGCTAACGAACTAAAAGTTGTGATTTTTAACAAACATGATTTTGAATGGGCAGAAAAATATGCGGAACAGGTTAGCAAAAAATGCAAGCTCTACCTACAACCTGAATGGGATAAAGCAGCGGTGGTTACACCTTTGATCATTGCTTATATAAAGGAAAATCCCAAGTGGGAATTAAGTCTGCAGATTCATAAGTATATCAACGTTCCGTAACCAATGTAAACTTATATAACCACGTCAACCTGAACTTGTTTCAGGATGTTCTGGACTGCTTCTGATGGAGCCGCCACTTTTATGATTTTTCAAGAGATGCTGGAACAAGTTCATCAGGATAGAAAGATCGTAAAACATGTTGCCCAAAGTACAAAGAGTACAAGTGAGTGACACAACGATGCTGCCATGAAATTATTGTGCTGGTAACATAATTATCCCTTGCTTACACCTTAAATTTTAACAACATCCATTCACCTCTTTTTGCGACCTTCATTTCTATTTTAATTTGAATATGAAGAAGTTTTTGCTGTTGCTTTTTATAGGTTTTTCTGCTGTAGTAAACGCCCAGGTTTATGATTCTGAAAAGATCAATAAGAAAGCTATTGATGTTTATGAAAAGGCATTGGTCAAATTACGCGATGGTGAAACAAAAGAGGCTATTCCGCTACTAAAAAAAGCTTATGAATTAGACAACCGTTATGTTGATGCAGTGTTGTCGTTAGGAGGTGCATATGGTGAATTAAAAAACTACCATGCAGCTGTGGAGCAGTATGAAAAAGGAAGGGCAATGGACACGTTTTATTTCCGCTTTTATTATCTCTCTTACTCTATAAACTTAGCAGGAACAGGAAAATTTGATAAGGCGCTTGAAGCTATTAATAGATTTTTAGCCATACCCGAACTAAGTGAAAGAAGCAGGAAGAGTGGTGACTATCGAAAGCGGAGTTATGAGTTTGCTTTAGCGTATGCACAAAAGCATCCGATAGGCAATTATGCATTTGCACCTACCAATTTAGGTGATAGTGTTAACTCACCGAAGTCTGAATATTATCCATCAATAACTATAGATGATAGTATGTTTGTTTTTACAAGAAGGGGTACCGGATTTAGAGAAGATTTTTTTGAAAGCACTATTCTTGGAAAGAGAAAATATACAAAGTCGAGACTCATCAACGGAGATATAAATCTTGAACCATCAAAGGGAGCAATCAATATTTCGCAAGACGGAGATTGGTTGATCTTTGCAGGTTATAATTTTCCGAATGGCACCGGCGATTTCGATCTTTACCGTTCGTATAATACACCTGAAGGATGGAGCGAACCTGAGAATTTAGGACGCAACATAAATACGGAATATTGGGAAAGTTCTCCAAGCTTGAGTCCGGATAAAAAATCTCTTTTCTTTAGCAGTAATCGTCCGGGTGGTTATGGCGGAAAAGATTTGTACGTAAGCTATCTTCAAACAAATGGAAGATGGAGCAGGGCAGAAAACATGGGACCAACAATTAATACTAAAGGTGACGAGTTAGCTCCTTTTATTCATGCTGATAATTCTACTCTATATTTTACATCGGATGGATTGCAAGGGTATGGCGATAACGATATCTTCCTTTGTCGCAAGGGACCAAATAACCAATGGAGCATACCACAGAATTTAGGGTACCCAATAAACACAATTGATAGCGAGGGAAGTTTATTTGTTGCAGCGGATGGTAAAACTGCATTTTATGCTGCTGACAGAAGCGACAGTCGTGGCGGTCTTGACATCTATACGTTTGAATTAAGACCAGATGTTCGTCCCGCGAAAACATTGTATGTTGTCGGAAAGGTTTATGACAAAAAAACAAAAAAAGGACTACCAAGTTCAGTTGAGTTGATCGATAACAGCACGCAACAAACTGTTACTAAGATTCAAACAGATGAAACAGGTAATTACTTTATGACTTTACCGGTTGGTAAAGATTATAACTTTTCGGTTAACCGTAAAGGATACCTGTTCTTTAGCGAGCTTTACCCGTTAAGCAAGAGTGCACCCGATAGCACCTATAAAAAAGACATCCCTTTACAACCTGTTGAAGTAAATGCATCAGTTATTCTAAAGAACATTTTGTTCGAAACCAACTCAGCACAATTACAGGATGTAAGTCTTGTAGAGTTGAATAAACTACTGCAATTACTGGCAGAAAACCCAACATTAAAAGTGCAGATAAACGGACACACGGATAATGTAGGTAAGCCTGCAGAAAATCTTAAGCTTTCTTCAAACAGGGCAAAAACTGTTGTTGATTATCTTGTAAGCAAAGGAGTAAACATATCACGACTAACCTTTAAAGGATTTGGCGAAACAAAGCCACTTGGTGATAATAAAACTGAAGCAGGAAGAGCACTCAACAGGAGAACAGAATTTGTAGTTGTTGCTAATTAGGCTCTAAATTTCTAAAGAGGAATTATGGAATATGATTATTTTCATTTCTATAATTCCTCTTTTTGATTAATGATCTTCTATACCAGGTTGCGCTAACCATTGTACCAAACATTGGCGCAGTACAAGCAAAAATTCTGGTTGAATATTTCGGAAGCGCACAGGCTATTTTTCAGGCAAAGAAAAAAGAACTTGAAGCTATAGAAGGCATAGGTTCTGTACGTGCTAAAAGCATAAAAGATTTTGAACAATTTGCTATAGTGGAAGATGAACTGAATTTTATTGAGAAGTATAAAATTCAACCACTTTTCATAGTAGATAAAGTATATCCGCAGCGCTTATTGAACTGCTACGATGCACCCACACTTTTATACTATCGGGGCAATGCAGACCTTAATAGTTCACGAATAATAAGCGTCATCGGCACAAGAAATAACACAGATTATGGCAGGCAAATAACTGAACAACTTGTTGCAGATTTACAATCTTTAAACGTTATAATAGTAAGTGGACTTGCTTATGGAATTGATGCAATCGCGCATAAGTCTGCAGTACAAAATAACATGCCTACAGTTGGCGTGTTAGCTCATGGAATGGACAAGATTTATCCGTCGCAACACAAAAGTCTTGCAAGGCAAATGTTGATCAACGGCGGACTGCTAACAGAATTCAAAAAAGAGACTTTACCGGACAAACATAATTTTCCGAAAAGAAATAGGGTTGTAGCGGGTATGGCAGATGCAACTGTGGTTATAGAGACTGCAGAAAAAGGCGGAAGCATTATTACTGCAGAATTAGCAAACGGGTATAACAAAGATGTGTTTGCTTTTCCCGGTAAAACAACAGATGCAAAAAGTGCTGGATGCAATAGCCTCATCAAAAACAATAAAGCCATTTTACTTACCGGTGCAGATCAATTAATTGAAGTTTTAGGTTGGGAACAGAAAAAAGCAAAAGCAAAACCACAGAAGCAACTTTTTATATCTCTTACACCCGACGAAAAAATTCTTGTAGATATACTTAAAGAAAAAGATGTTGTTCATATTGATGAACTTTATCTTAAAAGCGGACTAACCAGTAGTTCGGTCGCAGCATCTATGCTTAGCCTTGAGTTTGAGAATGTAATTAATTCTTTACCTGGTAAGATGTATAAGCTTCTTTAAGAAGATCACTGACGACCGACCATAGACGAACGTAGTAAAAGATTGTAGTTGCACTCTGCACTACTTGGCAGACAGGACATCAGTTATTTTCTTGTTGTGTTCCTCAGTGGTCGATTGTCAATCACGTGTGGTCTCCGAGCGGTCAATGATCTATCGTCCTTTTCTTCGCGGTGGTTTATGGTCTATAATGTTTTTACTATTTTCAATCCTCCGATGGTCAGTGGTCAATCGTTTATGGTCTTTTCCTATCTTTGCCTATGGCAACAAACTCCTCCCGCAAGCAACAAACTACAAACAACAAACTTCAAGCTACAAACTCTCGTTTTTTTGGTGAGGGTCTTACATTCGACGATGTATTATTAATGCCTGCATTCAGCGAGGTGTTGCCTCGCGATGTTGACATCTCCACTCAGCTAACAAAATCAATACGACTAAATGTACCAATGCTTTCGGCAGCAATGGATACAGTTACCGAGGCCACATTAGCTATTGCACTTGCACGGGAAGGCGGTTTAGGAATCCTACATAAAAACATGAGTATCGAAAGGCAGGCTGACCAGGTGCGAAAAGTTAAGAGAAGCGAGAGCGGAATGATCTTAGACCCACTCACGTTAACTGTAGATAGCACCATTGGTGATGCGCTTAGATTAATGAAAGAAAATAAAATCGGTGGTATTCCCATTGTTGATGTGGAGCATAAGCTAGCAGGAATTTTAACCAATCGTGACCTACGTTTCGAAAATGATAAACGCAAGAAAGTAAGCGAAGTAATGACCAAAGAAAATCTCGTTACTGCTCCTGAGGGTACCGATTTAAAAAAGGCAGAAAAAATTCTTCAACGATATAAGATTGAAAAATTACCTGTAGTAAACAAACAAGGTAAACTAGTGGGACTGATAACCTTCAGGGATATTCTGCAGGTAAGAAACTTCCCTAATGCAGGCAAAGATAATTTTGGAAGATTAATGGTTGGTGCCGCGTTAGGCATCACCAAAGATCTTTTAGATCGTGCTGCTGCGTTGCAACAAGTTGGTGTCGACATTGTAACACTTGATAGTGCACACGGACACAGTAAAGGTGTGATCACTGCTTTAAAAAACTTGAAAAAAAACTTTAAAAACCTGCAGGTAATTGCAGGAAATGTAGGCACAGCCGCAGGTGCAACAGCTTTAGCAGATGCTGGTGCAGATGCAGTCAAAATAGGAATTGGCCCCGGCTCTATTTGTACAACACGTATTGTTGCCGGCACCGGTGTTCCGCAACTTACCGCTATCATTGAAGCAGCCAATGCATTAAAACAACGAAATATTCCACTTATTGCCGATGGCGGAATAAGATATACCGGCGACATGGTAAAAGCTTTAGCTGCCGGTGCGAATGCAGTAATGATGGGAAGCATATTTGCAGGCACCGAAGAAAGCCCCGGCGAAACCATCATTTATGAAGGACGAAAATTCAAACAATATCGCGGCATGGGCTCGCTGGGTGCAATGGTACAAGGCAGCGGTGATCGTTACTTCCAGGATGTGGAGGATGACATAAAAAAGTATGTACCAGAGGGAATAGAAGGACGCATTGCGTACAAAGGCTTTTTGCACGAGGTAGTATACCAGTTTACCGGTGGCCTACGAGCCGGCATGGGTTATTGCGGTGCCGGAAACATTGGTCAATTGCAACAGTCTACCTTCGTTAAAATAACCAATGCAGGTATGAGGGAAAGCCATGCACACGACGTGGTGATTACCAAAGAAGCGCCTAATTACAGCAGGGGATGACGTGGTGAAATCCGAAAATCAAAATACGAAATCCGAAGGCTCAACTTTTAAGCTTTTCTCCGTCGTTCTAGGATTTCACTTAGGTTCCCCAACCTTGAATGCAATGACAAGGAGTGGGTGTCACCCAGAGCTTGACGAAGGGTTATTCAGCATGAGTACTTGTTCATTATGGCTTCGACAAGCTCAGCCTGATATTCAAAGAACACTTGTCCTTGGTAGATGTAAGCGAAGAGATCATTTTTGCTACTATTAATCATTGTTGCAATGGTTTATCTTGCTTTTCGATGCCCTTTTCGAAAGCAGTTTTCGATAGCAGCAAAGGTCCATAACTGTTCCTTAACAGTTTTGCACGGTATTTGCCATTCCCACTTCTAAACAAAGTGTTATTTAACCATGGCAATGGCTCCTTATAATCCACAGTATAAGTAATTCCCTTCATGTTTAAATACCTTCACAGCTGTTTTTCC
>DASVST010000336.1:0-3657 GCA_036387965.1 Segetibacter sp.
AGACTTTCAGGTAGGTTTCCATTTATTAGAAAGATGATCCGGTTCTTATGCAACAGATACGTAGACGAAGCTATTATCTTATCAGTGCCATTTTTTGCGCATGCAGAAAAAGCAGCTCCATTAGCAGAAAGCTTGTTTAATAATGAACTCAGTTTTTTGTAGTCATCATCATTAGCCCCGATGCTATCATTAAATCGTTTGCGATGTATATTTATAGTCTCAGCAAAGTCACTATTGTCAGCTATAGAAATCCCTGCATCTACAGCTTTTTTAATGTTGCGTTTTGCATTTCTATTATATTGTTCTACTAAGTTTCCGTACGGTTGTGATAGGGGAAGCAAATAGTTTTTACCTAATCTTACCTGATATGTTTCTATACTATTTTTCGAATTCAATGCTATATCCCAGTATTTAAATTTAGCAGGTATCTGATTTAAAAATTCTTCAACAGTTTTATTTGAAATTTGATCAGCACTAAATATTCCAAGCTGTTGAGTAAAGGCGGGCTGATATAAATAATGTATCCCAACTTTTGATCTCCATGGTAAAGGCATCACGATCTCGTAATCGCCTGCAACTAACGCATCCCAATGCGTGCACATGCAATCAAGGTAAACTGATAAAGCATAAACCCTGCTGTTTATTGCTTCGTTAATACATTTATCCCACTTCCCTTTATCAATATCTCCATTCCTTAAATATGTTATTTGAAGGGAGTTTTTCATTATAGTGGAATACCAGGAAGTAATTTATTCAGCTTTAATTGCTGAAGATCTATATTGAATGATATAGTCTTTAAGAACCTTTTTTCACCAAGCGTAGATTTGAAATATGAGCTGTAAACCTGGCTATAAAGAAGAGGCAAATATACATTTACCAAAGACTTGAATAACGTAACCTGTATGCCTGCATCGTATAAAAATCTGCCGGTTGATGATTCTTGTTTCCATGCTTCAGCGTAAGTGCCGATATCTGCAAAGATCTTAATTGGGATCTTTATCGGGAGAACACTTAACGGATTAATATTCTTTGGAATATCCGTAACGAAGTTCATACTCAAAAGCCAATCATCTGTTTTACCGATTTTCTCACCAAGTAAATCTGTTCTTACTTTAAAGAACCCATCTCTTTCCATTATTTGCTGGCTCATCCATCCTGTATATTCATTACGCCCCATAAAATAATCACTATAGGTATAGTCTTCTTTTCCTTTGGCTCCTGTCATGTTTAAATGATACCGTTCTTCTTCCTGAATAGGTTTTGTTGTTGTATGAAAAAACTTGCCAGCAAAAAGCCTTGCTTTCATTCCCCCTTTATTATCTGCATAATTAAAAAAGTAATTTGCAGTAAAGGCAGATCGTATAAAGCCTTTCCCCTGGTCAGTCGTTAAGTTAAAAGTATATGGAAATAAAACACGGCTATCAGAGTAAGAAAGTGATAACCTGTTGAAGGTTTTATTAACCGGTAACTTGGTTACAACATCAAAGGTATCCGGAGTTGCAATAATGGTATTATATTCAAATACCTCTTCTTTTAGCAGAAAGGTTTTAAACAATGCAGTAAAACGCTTATCAACTGTTTGGTCTTTTGAAAATCGGGTATATTTTATTGACGGAACTATTCTTCTGATACCCAATACAAGTTTGTTGTTATCATTAGTAATATATTCATCTTGTGAATATTTGATAAGACTCAGCGCTGGCTCAAGGTGGTAGTTTTTCTTGTAAACAGTATAAGATATTCTTCCAAATGGATTTATTTTTTTAGCTCCGGAACTATATAAACCGCCCCCATTAAATTTAAATCTGTTTACAGGAAGCTGGTAGTTGTGAATCATCAAACCCAGCATTCCTTTGTCGTAAGTATTGTAACCCATTGCAGGAAGTATGCTTATGTAGTTGGTTTTATCATTGTTCTTCAGATTGAATAAAAATGTTGGCTTGATGTTCTTTTTGAATGTAGAATCTATATTGCCCGTTTTGTGGAGTTCCTCGAAAATCTCTAAAGATCTACCTGCAGTTTTTTCTATACTTGATCTAAAATCTTCAGGATAAGGATGCTTAAATTTCCATGTGTTATAGTATTCCTTCATTGCTTTCGCAAACAATTCTTCACCTAATGTTTGCTCAAGTTTTTTCATCCACCTGCTTGCATTTAAATATGCTATCAATCCATAGTTAAGTTGCGAAAATTCTTCCGATGGTGTTTCTATCGGCTGATCTTTTTTTATGCCTTGCATGGTTTTCAAAAGAAGTTCCTCAGCATCGTCTGGCAATTTATTCGCAAATGATTTAGGCCTAGCGCTCAAATAGTAAGAACTGCCATATTTCATCTCTTCATACTTCTTTTGATAAAAAGTATTCATCCCTTCATCCATCCACGGGTGCTTTCTTTCATTGCTTGCAAGAGCCCCATAAAACCAATTATGTCCAACTTCATGAACGATGGTTGCATCTAATTCCTGTTTATCATCTTGTGTCGTAATCAGGGTTATAGTCGGATATTCCATGCCCCCGCTGTTTTCGTTATCACTGCCTTGAACAACGGTGGCAACTGAATAGGGATAGTCACCAATCCACTTACTATAGGCAAGTAATCCCTGCTTTGCGAATGAGACAGATTGTTTCCACCCTTCATTACTTTCCGTCTTGTAAAAAGAAAATACATCTACTATTTTATTCGAGGGCAGCTTAACTGTATCATATCGAGCAATAAAATCTTTACTTGCGAACCACGCAAAATCATGGACATTGCTTTGCTTAAAATGCCATATTTTTTTTCCATCAGTAACAGAGTGTTTTCCTTTTTCCTTAATCTCTTTTAATGTTACTGCATCTTGCAAAGTGCCCGTTGCTGCAACGAGATAACTTGCAGGTAAATTTATTTCAACATCATAATTTCCAAACTCACTATAAAATTCTCCCTGGTCTAAATAAGGCATAGGGTGCCATCCTTTACGATCGTATACTGCCGGTTTAGGATACCATTGTGTAACCTGGTAATCCTGTCCAATATGTCCCCCCCTCGAGAAGTTGTGAGGAAGCTTTAGATTGAAAGTTGTTGCGATGGTTGTTTTTTTTCCTGGTAGTAACGGTTCAAACAAATTCACCCTTACAACATCAATATTCAAAGCACTTGCTTCTGTTGTGAGTGATGTATTGTCAATCCGAAAATCAAGTTTATTTATATAGCCTTTATCTTCCGGTTTAGAATAATAGAAATCTGTGCTACCGTTTTTTAATCTTTGCTCACTAAAGGCAGTTCGGTCGTTTTTATATGCGTTTGGCCAAAGATGAAACCAGATATAACGTAAGGTATCAGGTGAATTATTTATGTATTCAATGCTCTCAAAGCCAGTCAGCGTATGTTCTGCATCGTTAAGAGAAACAGAGATGTTAAAATTTACTTGTTGTTGCCAATATTTTTGAGAATAGGATGCATGTATAATTGTAGTCAGGAAGATTAATAGAAACAGCTTTTTCACAAGTTCATTTATTTGAAAATTGAAGATAATCAAAGGGTTTAATTTGCAAGCCTACTTTCCCTTTCCCATCAATATAATTCGGAGTGTATGAATCATAATTTTAAAGTCGAGAAGCAATGAAATATTTTCAATATAAACGAGATCGTATTGCATTCTCTCAATCATTTCATCTA
>DASVST010000337.1:0-5628 GCA_036387965.1 Segetibacter sp.
TGAATTTTTAAACTCCTATTGGGCAGATGGTTTAATAGTATCAACCCCAACAGGATCCACAGGTTATAATATGAGTTGCAACGGGCCTATCGTTTTTCCGGACAGTGGCAGCTTTGTTATTACGCCTGTTGCGCCGCATAACTTGAACGTAAGGTCTATAGTTGTTCCTGATAATAATATTATAAGCTTTGAGGTGGAAGGCAGAACAGATGAATTTATTTGTGCATTGGATGCCAGAAGAGAAATAGTAACAAAGGAAATTCAGCTGGCAGTAAAGAAGGAAGAATTTTCAGTAAATCTTGTAAGGCTAAATGAAAACAGTTTCCTCTCAACTCTTAGAGAAAAGTTAACATGGGGTTTAGATAAAAGAAATTAGGCACTTGAAAGAAAAAAGCCTTTATTTTCGTTAACCTTTTATTTAGTATCCTCTAAACACTACTATGAAACATATTGGATGTTTGTTTTTAATAAGCATTATATGCCTCTCAACACGTGCCCAAACAATGGAGAGTTATGTACAGGAAGGTGAAGTAGGAATTGCTGTTGGCGCTGCGCATTACTTCGGAGATCTAAATATTGATGCCTCTTTAAATCGGCCCAAAATTGCTGCCGGTGCATTTTTTCGTAAGCAGTTTGGCAATTATATAGGCGTAAAAATAGCAGCAAACTTTGCACAGCTTGGTTATTCAGATGTTTATAGTGACAATGAAACACAGCAACGACGTAACCTTAGTTTCAATACGAACATTTGGGAGCTCTCATTGAGCGGCGATTTTAATTTTTTCAAATTTTATCCAGGTATTTCCGGCTTTAATTATACTCCGTATGTTTCCTTGGGTGTAGGCGTTTTTTCTTATGATCCTTATGCTTATTTAAATGATACAAAACACTTTCTACGTCCCTTAGGTACCGAAGGACAAGGAAGCAGCGCATATCCTGAGCGCAAACCATACAGCTCTATGGGTTTAGCTTTTCCTCTTGCTGTTGGTTTCAAATACAATATTACTCCAGCTACAAACATATTTATAGAAGCCGGTTACCGTTTTACAAATACTGACTACTTAGATGATGTTAGTACTACCTATGCACCAGATGCTTTCCAGCCTTTGCCAAGCGGCGATCCAACTGTAGCGATGCTTTTGCAAGACAGAAGTTATGAGACAGGAACACCTATTGGTATTAAAGGCAGGCAAAGAGGAAACAGCCAGCAAAAAGATAACTATGTTATCGCCCTGGTAGGTGTGTCATTTAATCTTTCTTCTTATCGTTGCCCTAGACCTTAGGCTCTCCTAATTTTTAAAATGGGAGAGTTAATTATAAGGCAAGTATCTTTTTAAGGTCTTGCCCACTTACCGTTAGTAGCCCAACCGATGGTAAACGTCTAGTCAGCTCCTTCCAATTTCCATCCTTAGCAAAAATGCCTTTAAGCATTGGAAGCGCTTTGTTGACTTGCTTGTTATTTGCTAATGTAATTGCTGTCCAATATTGCATTTCAAGATTGGTAGGAAACATTTTCATTGCCGCATTATACTCCTGCATAGCAAGTGGCATATCATTTTTCTCAACAGCAAGATCACCTTTATTCATATGCTCATAAGCTAAGTGCACGTTATACAACCTGCGAAGTTCTCTTAGAGGAGTTGGATGATCATCAACCCTAATATCAACAGTACGTTCGTTCCATGGCTGACCTGTTGATTTGCCAGGCACCAGCAATACGGCTGCTGCTTGCATTCCCCGAATATCTCCACCTGCGTTTTGCGCCGCATCCAAGGCAATTAGTACTCGTTCGGCTAAAGGTTTACCAGCAGACTTCTCATAAGCAGAAGCCATGCTTTCACACACTTTACTGCCGAGCATCATATTGCTTTGCACACTAAAGTTGTTTCCTTTTATGTGCGATGCATATTGAATACATTTCTTTCCAGTATGCGTTGCTACATTCCCTTTGCTATCAATGATCGAAACCTGCCTTACATCTCTGCCTTCGTCAACTTTAGTTAAGCTATCTAAAGCCTGTTGGGCGGTGTAGCCTTGCTTAAGTAATGCTAATCCTTTTGTTCCATAACTTTTATCAACGAACGATTGTGTTGCAACTACGCCAACTCCCGCTTCAGCCCACGGCACGGCTGTACCAACACTAAACCAGTGGCTCTGCACACCAACAGCCAATTCGCCTGTTTTTGCATCACGTGCCGTTATCGAAAACGTATGAACCAAGGGAGAATTAGCATCAAAAACTTTTTGTGCTGATGTTACATAACATAAGAACGGCACTACTAAAACAATCAACTTCTTCATAATAGACTTTGAACCAAAATTAAGCAAATAGGATTTGGTCACCAGCATCATTCAACCGATTTAGCATCGTTGCGTCGCACTCTTCAACTTGCATAACTTTATTGCACTTCTTTTAAAAACAAAAGCCACCCGTTAGTAGCGGGTGGCTTTGAAATAGAGAAAACTCAGGGTTATAAATCCGCCGATTTCAACTTTTTTGGAAGTTTGATATCTGCACTTTGCGAGCTACCATTTCTGTTGTACTTCACCTTTAAAGTATCACCTTCTTTTATATCTCTTATTTCTGATCTAACATTATCAACTCCATCTACAGGTTTGCCATTTACTTCGGTTATCACATCACCTTCTTTTAAACCAGCTTTAGCTGCAGGAGAATTTTCATCTACCTCTTGCACCTTAACACCTTTTCCTTCTTCAACATCCTGTATTTGTAAACCAATTTTTGGCTTGCGGTTCATACCAAACACACCACCACTCATGCCGGGTGTATTGAAATCAAAATCTCCATTACCGAAGCCAAAAGAATATTCTTTTGTTTTGTTTTCAGTTAAGGTAACAGTCGCAGTAGCTTCCTTGTTATTTCTCTTATAAGTCAAAGTGATCTTATCATTAGGCTTGTAGTTGCTGATTGCATCAACTAAATCATCTGGGTCATCTATTTTTCTATCACCTACTTTAGTGATCACATCATCCTTCTTTAAGCCTGCTTTTTCTGCACCACTTTCTTTAGTTACCTCTGTAATTTTCGCTCCGCCGTCTGATGTTTCAGTTACTACACCCAACATAGCCTTATTTTTTCCGGGTGCTCCAAAGGGAGCGTTGTCGTCAAACATTTTAAAACCACCTTTAGGTAAATCCTGCAACATTCGCGGAGCAGTAAATCCTTGTGCACTATTTCTTCTAAGAACAGATAAGTTGTCACTCTTAAACTCATCAAGCGGCTTTCCATTGATGGTAACATTGTCTCCATCAATAACAATAGTTGTTTTCTCCACTTTATCACCTTTTTTGCGGATGATTATGTCCTGGTCTGTTTCCTTCTTTACTTTATCTTTTGGATCAGGAGTTTGCGCACCTACAGAAAAGGCTAACAAAGAAGCCGTGATAACAAGTGCTGAATTTTTAAACCACTTATTCATATTTGTAAAATTTAGTTTGTACGAAATGTTTAGTACTTCAAATTTAAGGAAGTTAATTGATATACGAAACAATTCGGAAATGTTAAATCTTGTTAATTATTGAATAGGTTTTTACCCGGCAATGATCAATTGTATTATACCCCGTAAACTCCATTCCACATTTTTCTATCACTCGTTGGGAGGCAATATTTTCCACGTGGGTAGCCGCAAAGATTTCTTTTAAAGAGAGTTCCAGAAAACCATACTGTATAGTTTGCCTCGCGGCTTCAGTTGCATATCCGTGTCCCCACGAATTTTTCATATACCTGTAACCTAAATCAATTTTATCAAGTTCAGGTCTATATTTTAAGCCACACCATCCAATAAACTCATTACCTGCTTTTAAATGAACAGCCCAGCGCCCATGATTGTATAAAGTATATTGAGGAAGAATGATATTGTTTAAAATGTGCTTTGCTCTTTCTTTAGTCGTCGGCTCCTCATGTAAATACTTCGTTATTTCAGGATCGATATTCAGATCATAAATAAGATGATCATCTTCTTCGGTGAATTTTCTAAAGAGCAATCTTTCTGAAGTAAACAATACTTCCATTTTACAAGAGAGATTTTACTTTATCTATTACTTGTTGAAGGTTGCTTGCATCCTGTCCTCCGGCTGTGGCAAGAGTTTTTTGTCCGCCGCCGCCGCCTTTTATTATTGATGCAATATGTTCTTTTATAACTTTTGGTGCTTCAATGTTTTTTGATGTAGATGTTTCCTCATCGACCATTATAGCAACGTAAGCTTTGCCTTCAGCTTTAGTTGTAAGCACAACAAGGTGTTTCTGTAGTTGAGGTTTAAGGTCGATGCAAAGTTTCTTGAGAGCATCACTGTTACTTACTTCAACTGACTGACCAATGAAAGTTATTCCGTTTATATCTTCTGCTTTATTCAGCAGCTCCTTGCCGATAACAGTAAGTTGTTTTACTTCCATGCTTTCAATCTTCTTTCTCAACTCTGCGTTTTCTGATTGCAGATTTTCAACTGCCTTAGCAACATCCTTCGGATTTTTTAAAGCCTCTTTTACCTGGCGAAAGGCAGTTAATTGTGTATTGATATACTGTTCAGCACCATTTCCGCTTACAGCTTCTATTCTTCTTACACCGGCAGCAACAGCAGTTTCGTGTTTGATCTTAAACAACCCAAGCTGACCTGTTGAGCCAACATGTGTTCCTCCACAAAGCTCAATTGAATACGATGGATCCATCATAACAACTCTCACTACATCTCCATATTTTTCTCCAAATAAAGCCATTGCACCCATTTCTATTGCTTCGTCTTTACTTGCCTGTTTTATAACAACAGGTATATTCTCTCTTATCTTTTCATTTACTATGGCTTCAATTTTTGATATCTCTTCGTCTGTAACTTTTGAAAAATGAGAGAAGTCGAACCTTAAATGCTCCTGGTTAACCAAGCTTCCTTTTTGTGCAACATGAGTTCCTAATACCTGCCTTAATGCTGCATGTAAAAGATGTGTTGCACTGTGGTGAATTTCTGTGTTTCTCCTTTTCTGAACATCAACTCTTGCTAACACTCCTGACTCGATTTTAGCCGGAAGTTTATCGATGAAATGAACGATAAGATCATTTTCTTTTTTTGTGTCAAGCACGTTGATCTGTTCTTCATCGAAAGTAAGTGTACCGGTATCACCAACCTGTCCGCCGCTTTCTGCATAGAAAGGTGTTGTATCTAAAATAAGTTGGTAAGCTTCTTTGCCCTTGGAAGTAATCTTCCTGTACTTAACCACTTTGGTTTTTATTTCAAGACTATCGTAACCAACAAAACCGCCCATCGCAAAATCATCAAGTACGATCCAATCTTCTGTATCGATTGCAGAAGCTGAGCGGCTGCGGGTTTTTTGTTGTTGCATTTCTCTTTCGAATGCTTTCTCATCAACCTGAAGATTATTCTCTGATGCGATCAACCTTGTTAGATCTATCGGGAACCCGTAGGTATCGAACAACTCAAATGCGGAGGTGCCATTAATTACGCTGTTTGATGATTTCGCGTTGCTTATTATATCATCAATTTTCTTTAAACCTTTATCCAACGTCCGTAAAAAAGACTCTTCTTCTTCTTTCACTACTTTACTAACAAACTCAAGTTGTGAATTAAGTTCGGGGAAAACACTTTCAAATTGCTTAG
>DASVST010000338.1:0-1903 GCA_036387965.1 Segetibacter sp.
CGGACGAAGAGCATTGCCCTGAAAATTCCCAAGGTCGATCAACGAATAAGTGCCTGCAGGAATGCGTACCGTATCACCGCCTTTCCAGCCGCGGGCACTGGCGTTGGGCAGGTAAATTTCCGTTCCCGCTGTGCGCTGCAAAGTATAAGTAGTAGAGGGACTTTTTTCTCTCAGGGTAAACCCATTGATGTAGTTGTAGGTATTCAGCTTGTCGA
This sequence comes from Segetibacter sp., assembly GCA_036387965.1. Taxonomy (GTDB): domain Bacteria; phylum Bacteroidota; class Bacteroidia; order Chitinophagales; family Chitinophagaceae; genus Segetibacter. The sequence continues at coordinate 216 of DASVST010000338.1, forward strand.
TCGTCAGCAATAAATTACCCGACGAAGGGGTAAGCGAAAAAAAGGAAGCTGTATTGCTTAAGTTGTTATCTGTTTTAATATCTATGCTTGTCTGCCCAACAGTAAACCTCGTGGTGTTATTGGTTGCTCCGTTTCTTGAAGCATAAATTTCCAGGTCATAAATTTTGGAACTATCCAAACCTGAGATAGTAAGCGTTCTGCGTGAGGTGGACCAACTGGCATAGCGGATAACTTCTTTGAGAGCCATGGTGGAATTGTAATCAATTCCGTTATCGGAGACACCGTTCTGAGAAATGGCAGCACTGACAGTAGAAACAGATCCATCGCTGTTTTTAAAACTACCCGATGAAACAGACGAGGAAGTATTCCAATTGTTCCATTCTGAATTTGTGGTTGGATTAGTGCCACCAAAAAAATTTACTTTAATTGTTTTGTAAGCAGAGGTAGTTTCTGTTGCTAAAGCAATAGTGGATGGAGTAACCATTTCTAAAGGTGTTGCCTGTGGTTCATTAAAGCTTTTCCGGCAGCTGGTACCAAATGTTAATGAGAGCATAAGCAAGGCACATACTAACTGGAAATTTTTCATTGGTTGCGTTATTGATTGTGATAAAAAGTTTTGAATCTGGTTCTACCTCCACTAAGACAAAATACATGCCCGGAAAATCTAATATCTTGTTTGAGATTAAAATTTTTAGAAAAGGGCGGGGGGAAATTCCAAAGAGTGAAGATACTCTCAACTGACTGATATTTTCCTTCATCATAAGGAACAATACAACATTTAACAACGATTTGCAACATTATATGATCGATTTCATCAATGCAAACGGACAAACAACTAATTGCTTTCTTTGACATTCTTAACATTTCAAATAATATTCTTATTGCATAAACAAAAAAGTTTGTGCTTGGCAAGCTGATGAGCACTGAATTTCTATTTGCAGGGTAAATGATTTAGGCCTAATAAGCATGGTAAAGAAATACTTTCTATGCAGCGGAGTAAGCTAGTAATATATATTCTCAAAGCGTTTTCCATACCCCAATCCTGCTTAAATTGAAAAAACGATTTAATGTGCAAGTTGTCCAGAGTGTCTGTGTTTGGTCTGTGGAGTTGTTATTCACTAGAAAAATTTCAAATGGAATTTTGATCTGTTAGGCAAGGCTTCCTAACTAATAGTAAAGAAGGTGAGTTCTTTATTGAAGGAAGACACTTCTAAGTCAAAAAAAAAGACTCCTTTTTTTACTTTAGAATCTTGAATTCACGTCATCATACGATTGAATAAAAAAAGGCCGCTCATTAGAGCGGCCTGTCAAAATAAGTGAAATGTGTTTACCGGATGACAACATTATTATAACTGCTGCTACGGGGTACGTTTGTAATTAAATACAAGCTTTGCCAATTTGTGGGTGCATTGGGCAGGTAAACTGTATTGTTATACATGGAAGAAGGGTCGCTATAGTTATTATAGCCCGCTACTCTGATAGCACCTCTGGTTTTTGGATATTTGATGGTGTTACTATTAAATATGATTTGTTGCTTTGGATTGGTTTCTACCTTGTTAAGATGGTCGTTGCAATAAACGCTTTCCTGTCCAGTAGCGGTGCGATCAAAACCTGCATTTTCCACTTGGTTATTATAGATGCGGATGGTGCCATAGCCAAAGGCTTGAATGCCGTTGCCAGTTCCGTTC
>DASVST010000339.1:0-5585 GCA_036387965.1 Segetibacter sp.
AGTAAAATAAATACAGGGGCTAAATACGATAGCAAAGCATTTCAGAAAAGCGTTGGATTAAACGGAGTTGGTACTAAAGCGGTAAATGCACTTAGCAACTATTTTAAAGTAACAGCGTTTCGCGAGGGCAAACAAAAAACGGCTGAGTTTGAAAGAGGTGTATTAATAAAAGATCATAAAGAGAAAGAAACATCGGAGCCTAACGGTACATTGGTTTCATTTGTACCGGATGACCAGATCTTTAAAAGCTTTCATTTCATTCATGAGTATTTAGATAACCAGCTTTGGAATTATTGTTATTTGAATGCTGGTCTTGTTATAAATTTCAATGGTAAAAGATATATAAGTAAAAACGGCTTGCTAGATCTGTTGCAGCGTAAAACTAATGCTGATGAAATTCGCTACCCGATCATCCATTTATCGGGAGAAGATATTGAAGTTGCAATAACCCACAACAACGATTACGGAGAGGATATTTTCTCTTTTGTAAACGGTCAATACACAACACAGGGAGGAACACACCAGCAAGCATTCAGAGAAGCGTATGTAAAGATCATACGCGATTTCTATAAAAAAGATTATGAAGCAGCAGATGTTCGCGGAAGCATTTGTGCTGCGGTAAGCGTACGGGTGCAGGAACCAGTATTTGAAAGCCAAACCAAAACAAAGCTCGGCTCTCAAACAGTTTACGAAGGTGGTCCAACCATGCGCAACTTTATGGTTGATTTTTTATGTAAGGAGCTCGACAACTTCTTGCATAAAAACCCGCAAACTGCTGAAGCTTTACGTAAGCGGATCGAACAAAATGAAAGAGAAAGAAAAGAGCTAGCAGGTATAAAAAAGCTCGCAAATGAAAGAGCGAAAAAAGCTAATCTTCATAACAAGAAATTGAGAGACTGTAAGTTTCATTACAACGACGATGCAGACGGAAAAAATAAGAACGAAGTAATTGAAAAGAGCAAGCAAACCACCATATTTATAACAGAAGGTGATAGTGCAAGTGGATCAATAACAAAGAGCAGGAGGGTGGATACGCAGGCAGTTTTTAGCCTTCGTGGTAAGCCGCTAAACTGTTTTGGATTAACGAAAAAGGTTGTTTACGAGAATGAAGAATTCAACCTGCTTCAACATGCATTGAATATTGAAGATGGTTTAGAGGGCTTGAGATATAACAACGTAGTACTTGCGACAGATGCCGACGTAGACGGTATGCACATCCGTCTTTTGATGCTTACATTCTTCCTTCAATTTTTTCCTGATCTTGTAAAGAATAATCACGTTTATATATTAGATACACCATTGTTCAGGGTTAGAAATAAACAGGAAACTATTTACTGTTATGACGAGACTGAGAAGCAGGCGGCAATAAAAAAGCTCGGTAATAAACCGGAGATTACACGCTTTAAAGGTTTGGGAGAAATAAGTCCGCAGGAGTTTGCTCGCTTTATAGGCGACGATATGAAACTGCAACCAGTAATGCTTCTACCTGAAACACATATTCAACAATTGCTTGAATATTACATGGGTAAAAACACCATGCAAAGGCAGGAGTTTATTATTGATAATTTGAAAGTTGAACTTGATCTTGTTGAAGAGGTAGAACAATCAATTGAAGAAGCAAAAACTAAAACCCCAGGAGTAGTAATTGAAAAATCAAAAAATAAAGCAACTGCAGAAGTTGCTTAAAGAAATTTTATGATACACGTTGTTTTTCAACATGCAGACGTAGAAGCGCTAAGAAAAAGCTTCGAAATAGATTCTTCTTTAGACGGCGAGATCATCGAGATTAAAGATGAATATGCGGTTGGCCCTATCAATAACATTTTTGCAGAAGAAGGAATTCAAAATCGGCAGCAGTGGTGGAAAGATATTTTAGCAGGTGGTCACTACGACGGCATTGCTGATGATGGTCATGTTGATGATAACAAAACAGTAGCTGACCTAAAGAACAGACTTGATGAGAACAAGGATGAGATTCTTTGGATATGGGCTGCACAAAACAAGCACGACGTAAGCGGCTATTATTGGCTTATCAGCCAATTAAAGGACTATCAAGGAAGGGTCTATATATTGTACTTAAACAACCTTCCGTTCATCAATGAGAAGGGTGGAATATTTTATCCCACAAACTTGTTTCAGATCCAACCCAAAGAGTTTGTAAAAGCGAAGAGACTTGCAAGACCAATCACTTTATCTGAGTTTGAAGTGGATCCTGATGAATGGACGAAACTTGGAAATGAAGATAAAGGCATTCGTCTTTTAGAAGGTGGTAAAAAACTCATTCAGAAAGATTATAATTATTATGATTCAGAACTGCTAAAGTTTATTTCTAATGATTGGCAGAAAGTATCTAAGATGTTTACGCAGTTCTTTAGTAAAGCGAAGGAGACTACCGGAGATGCATTTCTATTGTGGAGGTTGAAAACTTTAATCGAAGAAGGTAAGTTAGAGATGCAAGGTGATAAAAGGAACATGAAAGATTTTGAAGTTAAACTTGCTCAGGCAGTGGAGGTAAATTAATGTCGAAAACTATTTATACAGACCAGGATTTTTTGCAGCACGATAGCGGCATAACAGGACAGTACAAAACATGGTTTCTTGATTATGCTTCTTATGTTATTTTAGAACGAGCAGTGCCTGCTGTTGAAGATGGATTAAAGCCTGTTCAGCGTCGGATTCTTCATGCCATGAAGGAAATGGATGATGGGCGATTCAACAAAGTGGCAAACATTATTGGGCAAAGTATGCAGTATCATCCGCATGGTGACGCTTCAATAGGTGATGCATTGGTCAACATGGGTCAGAAGGAGTTGTTGATAGAAACGCAGGGCAATTGGGGCGATGTTCGTACAGGTGATGAAGCTGCTGCAGCAAGATACATCGAAGCACGTTTAAGCAAGTTTGCCTTAGAGGTTGCTTTTAATGCGAAGACAACAGAATGGCAACTCAGTTACGATGGCAGAAAGAACGAGCCGGTTACATTGCCAATGAAATTCCCAATGCTGTTAGCGCAAGGTGCGGATGGTATTGCGGTGGGTCTTTCAACTAAAATTTTACCACATAATTTTTGTGAACTGATTGATGCTTCCATTAAGTACTTGCGCGGTAAACGCTTCGAGATATTTCCTGATTTTCAAACGGGTGGAATTATAGACGTTACAAATTATGGTGAAGGAAAGCGTGGCGGCAAAGTACGTGTTAGAGCATTAATTGAAGAAGTTGATAAGAAGACTTTGGCTATTCGAAATGTTCCTTATGGTGTAACGGTTTCCACGTTGTGCGACACCATTGTACGAGCAAACGACCAGGGAAAGATCAAAATAAAAAAGGTAACAGATACAACTGCTAAAGATGTAGAGATAATAATAGAGCTCGCTCCCGGAATTTCACCCGACATCACTATTGATGCCCTGTATGCTTTCACTGATTGTGAAGTAAGCATATCACCAAATGCGTGTGTTATCGTTGGTGACAAGCCTCACTTCATGAGCGTGCAAGATCTCTTAAAAGTATCTGCTGATAATACCAAAGACCTGCTTAAGAAAGAGCTTGAAATAAAGCTCAGCGAACTTCAGGATAAATGGCATTATACTTCACTTGAAAAAATATTCTTCGAAGAAAAAATTTATAAAGAATTAGAGAAGAAGCATGAAACATGGGAGAAGGTGCTTGACTCAATTGATAAGGCATTTAACCCATTCAAGAAAAAACTTAGAAGAGACATAACGAGAGAAGATATCATTAAGCTAACCGAGAAGCCTGTTAGAAGAATTTACCGGTTAGATATTGATGAACTCAATAATCAGATCAAAAACATAGAGTTAGAAATTAAGCAGGTAAGATTTGATCTTGATAATCTGACAGATTATGCAGTTGCTTATTATGAAAACTTGTTGAAAAAGTATGGCAAAGGCAGGGAAAGAAAAACAGAAATAAAACCCTTTGATACAATTACCGCGAAGTCTGTTGCTATTGCAAATACAAAATTATACATCAATAGATCTGATGGTTTCATAGGAACAACGCTTAAGAAAGACGAGTTCTTAGTTGAGTGTTCTGACCTTGATGATATAATTGTTATTACCAAAGCAGGTAGAATGCGAGTGGTGAGAGTCGCTGATAAAGTGTTTGTAGGAAAGGATATTATACATGCTGCTATATTTCAAAAGAATGATGAACGTACTACGTACAACCTCATCTACCTTGATGGCGCGAGTGGTGTTAGTTATGGAAAGCGGTTTAATGTTACAGGTATAACACGAGATCGTGAATACGAACTCACAAAAGGTTCGGACAAAAGTAAAGTCCATTATCTCAGTGCAAACCCAAATGGAGAAGCCGAAGTTGTAAAGGTTGTTTTGAGTCCTAATTGTACTGCACGCAATAAGGAATTTGAATACTTTTTTGAGGAGCTTGAAATAAAGGGAAGAGGAAGCATGGGTAACCAGGTTACCAAGTATCCAATTAAAACAGTAAAGTTTAAAGAGGCGGGTAGAAGTACTTTGGCAGGAAGAAAACTTTGGTTCGATAGCAAGTTCGGAAGATTAAACTCAGAAGAAAAAGGCGAATACCTTGGCAGTTTCGAAGATGATAAAATATTGGTTGTGTATGATGATGGCTCTTATGAGTTAACTGATACAGAACTTACACAACGCTTTGAACCTGAAAGAATATCATTGATCGAGAAATTTGATCCTGAGAAAGTTATTACCGCCGTTTACCTTGATAACGAAAAGCTGCAGTACAATATCAAGCGTTTCAAGATTGAGACAACGAGCTTAAAAACTCAATTCACGTTTATCAAAGAAGGCAAGGGTAATCGCTTAGAAACAATTACCACGGACGATGATCCTGTTTTAATTCTTCATACAGGACGTGGTGCTCAAGCTAAATCACAAAAAATAGCAATAGAAGGTTTTATTGAAGTAATGGGGTGGAAGGCAATCGGTAACAAACTTGCTGACTTCAATAAGACTGTTGAAATGGAGTGGGAATCGAAAGATAACGGAACAGGTCAGACGAAGTTGTTCTAATCTGTCAGCTGTTTTATTCATTGTTAGCCACTATTACCATGCAAGTCAGAGATGTAATTCTCCTGTAGCTGCCTTCCATCTATAATCATAAAGCTTTAGCCAGGGAAACTCCCTTAAAGTTTTATAGCTTACTTTTGCACCTCTCCATTTCGCTCCTCTTGAAGGTGGCGAGCTATTAAGTGAAATAATGAAAGTAGGTTTTGTAAATATATTCGGGAAGCCAAATGCGGGCAAAAGCACTCTTTTAAATGCATTGATGGGTGAGAAGATGGCTATTGTAAGCTCAAAAGTGCAAACTACAAGGCATCGCATAAAAGCTTTTCTTAACAAAGAGAACGAATACCAAATCATCTTTTCAGACACTCCCGGAATTATTGAACCGAAGTACAAGCTTCATGAGAAAATGATGAAAGCGGTGAAAGGAAGCCTTGAAGATGCTGACGTTGCTTTATTGCTTATTGATGTAAAAGAGAGTTGGGAAGAAGTGGATCAAATATTTAGTCACTTAAGACTTAAAGTGCCTGCCATAGTTGTAACAACAAAAATAGATAC
>DASVST010000340.1:0-11702 GCA_036387965.1 Segetibacter sp.
ATTTCAGGGCAGAACTGGATGGGAAATGGTTAAGATTTAGCAGGAGAAGCGATTACTTCACTTATAACTTCGATGAACATTGTCCTCCCGGCACACACGAACTTAAAGTACGTGTAGAAGATGTGGCAGGTAATGTAACAGAGAGAACTTATAGTTTTACAAGATAATTCCAGCGCATACAATGACAGAACTTAAAGAGGGGATCAAAGCGCCTTCGTTTACCGGTTTCGATCAGAATGGCAACAAGGTTTCTCTTAAAGACTTCCTCGGCAAAAAGGTTGTTTTATATTTTTATCCCCACGATAATACGCCCAGCTGTACAGCACAAGCGTGTAACCTTCGAGATAACTATGCTGAACTTCGTGAACAAGGTTATGAAGTAATCGGCATAAGTACAGATAAGATTAAAAGTCACAAAAAGTTTGAGCAAAAGTTCAATCTTCCATTTACTCTAATAGCAGATGAAGATCAAAAGATTGCAGAAAAGTATGGCATCTGGGGCGAAAAGAAGTTTATGGGCAGAACCTTTATCGGGCTTCATCGCACCACTTTTTTAATTGATGAAAAAGGAAAGATCAAAAAGATCATCAGAAAGCCGAATACTAAAAATCATACACAACAGGTAGCGGATGCCTGGGCAGAATCAAGCTTATAATCTGGAACAACTAATCTTAAAGTCATTCCCATCATCGTTACCATAAAAGAGAACTCTTTTTTCGCGAAAATTGCCGCTCATTACATGAAGGCAGATAGCGTAGCTATGGTGATTGGAAAAACCATTCACCTCCATAACACCAGCAAGCAGCAATTTCTAAATAATGATCGTTGGGTAAGGCACGAGATTGCTCATGTGTATCAATGGATGACTCTTGGTAAACTCGGCTTCGCGTACGAATATGTTTTGGAAAGTTTCAGAAAAGGGTACTTCAATAACAGGTTTGAAGTAGAAGCTCGTATGAGAGAAAATGATATTGATATATTGAAAGATGTAATAATTGTTTAGCTCAATACCCACTCCACTTCTCCAAAAGAAACAACTTCATTTCCATCGTTAATTACCAATTCACCATTTTTATTTACTGACCTTACTACAGCTTCAAATTGCTCACCATTCTTTTTAAACGTGACTCGCCCCCCAGCCATATACAATCCATCGTTATAATCTTTGAGAATGTCTGAAAATCCTCCAGCCACAAGTTGTTTCCAGCGATCGTTTATAAAGCTGCATAATTCCTGCGCTAACTCTACCGAATTAAAGTCTTTTCCTGTTATTTGTTTTAAAGAAACTGGATTCCTTAGCTCGCTAGAAAACTCCGTTTGATTGATATTGATACCTATGCCGACAACCGCATATCGCCATTGACCTCCCTGCATGATGTTCTCAATCAAAATCCCTCCTGCCTTTCTGTCTTTCCAATAGATGTCATTCGGCCATTTTATCGTGGTTTCATCTAAAGCATAGGCTTCAAAAAAATCGAAGCAGCCGGTAGCAATTGTTGCACTTAATTTAAACTGATCCACTGTACGCAAGGTAACCGGCTCAATGAGTATTGATAACATGATGTTCAATCCTGCATCCATTAGCCAGGTTTTGCCGCGTTGTCCTTTGCCTGCTGTTTGATGGTGAGCAAACCACGTGGTTCCATGCTCTGCCATTCGGGCCTGCACTTCTGCCATGGCATAGTTGTTGGTGCTTTCCACTACGGCTAATTGTATAAACGGTTGACCTATAGGATTATCAGTTGGCAATTAATCGTTATTTTTGGCGAAGATAAATTAAGCAATCACTACTCAAAATTTGAAAGTTTAATATTTCTCTTTGAAAATAGATTGGGAACTTTGAAAATCCGGAAGTACATGGCGATTTACGGAATGGCAACCGCAAGGAAGCACAAACAAAAAAATACACTTAAAAGAATACTTTATTGACACCACTTACCATGTTATCTTCCCGTAAAAAGTCAACGGGAAATAAGTTGAACAGAAGCTCCAGGTTATTCAAATCGATCATCCACGCAATCCAGGAAAAAAAAGGCGAAAAGATAATCTCACTAGACCTGCGCAAAATTGATGAAGCAGTAGCTGACTTTTTTGTCATCTGTGAAGCAAGCAATCCACAACAAGTTAGGGCCATTGGCGAGAATATTCAAGAGAAAGTGAAGAATGAATGTGGCGAAAATGCTTATAAACACGAAGGCTACCAGGCACTTCAGTGGGTTTTAATCGATTATGTGAACATTGTGGTTCATGTAATGTTACCTGAAACGAGAAAGTTCTATGCTTTGGATGAAATGTGGAGCGACGCACAGACAATGGAGCACCTGGATAGGTGATAAATTCAAAAAATTAAAGAGGTTAGAAGGTTATGGCAAAAGACGATAAACAACAGAAAAAAGAATTTAGAAATATACCCGGGATTCCCGGTGGCGACGATAAAGCGCCACGTAAGGGTCCAAAGTTTAGTATATATTGGATCTATGCACTTATAGCAGTGGTTTTAATTGGGGCAAATTTTTTCAACATGTCTCCCGATGCAACCAGCACTACAGAACTTGAATTCAGGCAACAGATGCTTGCCCAGGGTGATGTGGAAAGGCTTGACTATGTTCAAAATAAAGATTTAGTAAGAGTGCACATTAAAAAGGAGAGCCTGGTGAAACCTTTTTATACTTCCAAAATAAAAAGACCTTCTACAGCTGCTAATAAAGGACCTCATTTTGAGTTTAGAGTGGCAGCTTGGGAAAGTTTTGAGCAGCGCATGCAGGATTTCTACAAACAAACCCCTGCTGTTGCGGAAGTTCCGACAAACTCAATAACGGAAGGTGAATGGTACGGCCCTTTGGGAAGTACGCTACTAACAGTGTTGTTATTCGTAGGATTATGGGTATTGCTAATGCGCAAAATGGGTGGCGCTGGTGGCGCTGGAGGCGGTCCTGGAGGCATTTTCAATATAGGCAAATCAAAAGCTACGCTGTTCGAAAAAGGCACACGTGTAAATATAAATTTCGGTGATGTCGCCGGTTTAGATGAAGCAAAGGTGGAAGTAATGGAAATTGTAGATTTCCTTAAAACTCCTAAAAAATACACAGCCCTTGGAGGTAAAATTCCTAAAGGAGCATTGCTTGTAGGACCTCCGGGTACCGGTAAAACATTACTTGCTAAAGCAATGGCAGGTGAGGCACAAGTACCTTTCTTTAGCTTAAGCGGAAGTGATTTTGTTGAAATGTTTGTAGGAGTTGGAGCGAGCCGTGTAAGAGATTTATTTAAGCAGGCAAGAGAAAAAGCACCTTGTATAATATTTATTGATGAGATTGATGCGATTGGTCGTGCCAGAGGCAGAAACGCAATTATGAGTAACGATGAGCGTGAAAATACCCTGAATCAACTTTTGGTTGAAATGGATGGGTTTGGAACTGATATCGGCATCATCATTCTTGCTGCAACAAACCGTCCGGATGTTTTGGATACAGCCTTGCTTCGTCCAGGACGTTTTGATAGGCAGATCACAATTGATCGCCCAGATGTGAAAGGTCGCGAAGCGATTTTTAAAGTGCATCTTAAACCAATCAAAATTTCTGAAACATTAGATATTCATAAACTGGCTGAACAAACACCAGGTTTTGCCGGTGCTGATATCGCAAATGTTTGTAACGAGGCTGCACTTATCGCTGCCCGTAAAAACAAAGAATCTGTAGATATGAGTGACTTCCAGGACGCTATTGACAGAGTTATCGGCGGACTTGAGAAAAGAAATAAAATAATTCTTCCCGAAGAAAAAGAGATTATTGCTTATCATGAGGCGGGACACGCAATCTGTGGTTGGTTCCTTGAGCATGCTTATCCTTTACTGAAAGTAACGATCGTTCCTAGAGGTACTGCAGCTTTGGGCTATGCTCAATACACACCAAAAGAACAATACCTGTATAATACGGATCAGTTGAGCGATCAGATTTGTATGACCCTAGGTGGACGTGCCGCAGAAGAAATCTTCTTTGGAAAAATATCAACTGGAGCAAGTAATGATCTTCAACAGATCACTAAAATGGCTTACTCAATGGTTACCGTTTATGGTATGAATGATAAGGTTGGAAATGTAAGTTATTACGATCCTGCTGCAGATAATACATTTACTAAACCTTATAGTGAAGAGACAGGAAAAATGATCGATGAGGAAGTAAGGAAGATGATTGAAATTGCTTATGTGAGAACTAAAGAACTTCTTACATTAAGAAGAAATGAAGTGGAGATTCTTGCAAAGGAGTTACTTGAAAAGGAAGTTTTATTTCAAAGCGATGTTGAAGCCTTAATCGGTAAGAGACCTTATGAAGAAAAGAAACTTTTGGATGATGTGGTTCATCATCATCATGAGCAAAATGGCATGAGCGCTCCACCGGAGAAAACTATTATTGATACTTCATCTGAGGTTTAATATGAAATTAAAAAGTCATTAAATGCGTAAGAAGAATTCTTCTTCTGCAAAAGAAAACATACTAAAAAAAATAAGACAGGCACTGACTCATCCAGTGCCTGTTCCATTTCCGCAAAGCGAGGGAGCAAACAGTGTTTTTCAACCTTCGCACCAGGAACTTGAAGTAGAATTCGCAGAAAACTTCAGCTCTTTGCTCGGTAAATTCTCTTTTTGTTTTGATGATCAGGAACTGTCGGAGCAACTTAATGCGCTGGCAAAGTCAAAAGGATTTGCCTCTCTTTATTGCCGGGAAGAAAAACTAAAAACCTCTTTAACTAAAAATGGTTTTTCTCAATTCAATTCAACTGATGTTGCTACGTGCGATGCAGCGATCACTTCATGCGAATTACTAATAGCAAGAACCGGAAGTATTTTGATGACATCTGCTCAAGCCAGTGGTAGAACAGTTAGTGTGTATGCTCCCATTCACATTTGCATTGCTTACACAAACCAGTTGGTATATGATATTAAGGAAGGCTTGCAATTGATGAAGGAAAAATACACAGGTAACATTCCTTCATTAATATCATTGGCTACAGGACCAAGCCGCACTGCAGATATAGAAAAAACTTTGGTTGTTGGTGTACACGGACCCAAAGAAGTGTATGTATTCTTGGTTGATACTCCTGCTTAGCAAGGCAATAATTCCTTGTAAGTTTCTCCGGCTGATATAATTAGAAAGCTTATTATAAATTTACTTGTACTTTTTGTTAACTGTATCTTCGTAATATGAAAGAAAACTTGCCTCACTTATTTGTATATGGATCTTTAAGAAGTGGCTTTCGCCACCCTGCATACGATTACATTAGCCGTTACTTTACATTAGTTGGCGATGCAAAAGTGAAAGGTTATTTATATGATATGGGTAATTATCCCGTAGCTGCACCCACACAGGATAAGGCCTTTATTGTAGGCGAATTATACGTGCTTAATAATGAAAATGAATTCTCATGGGCAATGGCACAGCTTGATGATTACGAGGGAATAAATGCTGATGAAGGAGAGGTGGCAATGTACAGAAGGGAACCCGTTTCAGTATTTATAAATAATGCCACTGTTGATGCCTGGATCTATTGGTATAACGGTGATGTTTCAAATCATCCTATTGTTGCTTCCGGGGATGTGCTGCAATTTATTCAGCAAAAGAGCAAAATTTAATGCAGGTTGTACCTGATAAAAGGATCTACTTCTTATCCGATTTCCATCTCGGTGCTCCCGATTATAACAGCTCATTAAAAAGAGAGAAAATTATAGTCTCTTTCCTTGATCATATTAAAACCTCTGCCTCGGCTATATTCATACTGGGTGACATGTTTGATTTCTGGTTTGAATATAAAGATGTAACGCCAAAAGGTTATGTACGGCTACTTGGAAAACTTGCAGAGATAACAGATAGCGGCATTCCCGTTCATTTCTTCGTTGGCAACCACGATATGTGGATGAGAGGATATTTCGAAAAGGAACTGAACATCCCTGTTTACTTTCATCCGAAAGAGTTTGAATGGAACGGAAAGAAGTTTTTGTTAGGACATGGTGATGGGCTAGGCCCCGGAGATAAACGTTATAAATTACTAAAAAAGATTTTCAGGAACAGATTTTGCCAATGGTTGTTCGGCTTTATGCATCCTTCATGGGGAATTAGTTTAGCAAACTATTTCAGCAAGAAAAGCAGGCAAAAAACAGGAAGCGCCGATGAGCATTTCCTCGGCGAGGATAAGGAATGGCTGATCATTTACAGCAGGGAAATTTTAGCAAAACGGCACGTTGATTATTTCATTTTTGGTCACCGGCATTATCCGATTGATCACAAGCTTACAAGCAACAGCCGCTATATTAATTTAGGTGATTGGATAAAAAGCTTCACCTATGCAGAATTTGATGGAAGCGATGTTTACCTGAAAAAGTGGATACAATAAGATGCAATATCTAAAATACATATTTCTTCTTCTCGTCTTTAAAAGCTTATCTGCGTCTGCGCAAAAGGATAGCCTTTTAAAAGTATCATTAATTACCTCCATCCAGGCAAATGCCGTTGACTTCACTACAGATAACCTTGGAAATATTTATGTTCTAAACGCTACAAATCAAATTAAAAAGTTAAGCAACAAAGGAGATTCTATAGCAGTATATAATGATGTTCGCCGTTACGGAAAGATATTCTCTATAGATGCGACTAATCCGTTGAAGGTTTTGGTGTATTATAGAGAGTTTGCAACCATTCTGATTTTAGACAGGCTCTTAAACGTTAGAAATACAATCGACCTCAGGCAACAAAACATCGCTCAGGCAAAGCTTATCACATCAAGCTATGATAACAATATTTGGCTTTTTGACGAGTTGGAAAACAAGTTGAAAAAGATTGATGATAATGGCAGGGTTCTCCTGGAAACACCAGACTTCAGGCAAATATTTGAAGAAGCAATAAGTCCATCAATAATATACGACCGAGATGGTTTGGTGTACTTATATGATTCTGCAAGAGCATTAATAACATTTGATTACTATGGAGCAAGAAAAAATAACTTCAAAATAAAAGGAATCAGCGATTTGCAGGTGATGGATAAAAACACCATCCTTGGAAGAAATAAGACACATATCATTTTATACAAGCCGGCAACACTTCAATCGTTTACATTTAAACTGCAGTCCCAAATGCAAGGCTTTAAAAAGATCAACTTTAATAACAGTCGCTTGTATGTGTTAACTACAACAGGCGCTTTGGAGATCTATAATATGCCTTCTTAACTTTGCCCTTTATCTGCCTGCTGGTTTTCTTTAATTGTTCTCCAGATCAAATTATTAAATTCTTTCAGCCTATTCCTTTGGTTGCTGTTGCAAGCCTTGCAATTATCATTGAACAGAACAACCATCTGGTCAAATGCTTCTTTCACATTATCGCTTTCGTGTGAAGAAAGATAAAGCTCAATACCAATATTACCTGCCCATGCTTCGAGTTGATTTTTTGAAAATGCAAGCGAATTATCCAAAAACTCCTGCGGGTAGTTCTGAACATAAGTCAAGGCATAACCACCAATAGATTCTGCCACATCTCCATCAGCCTTATTCATTATCTTATTAAAAACTTTAAAATAAAAATGGCGCGATTGCTTTGAGTCTGAGCTTAAACTATCGAGCATGTTATAAATTACCGGGCTGCTTACAGGTCTGATGCTATCTCTTAAGATAAGATCTGCAACTGTACGAATAGGCAACTGCTCCCAATAATACCGGTTCGATGTATCTGTCTTTTGAACTGGCTGCGAAGTATCCTGTGTTGTAGTTTTATTTACAACAGGTGAATCAATTGAAACTGTTTTAGTAGAAGAGGAATCTTTGCATGCAAATAAAGCAACGGAGCTAAAGGTTAATATAAATCTGAAGCTATTCATTATTTGGAAGTCGCTGCTGCGACGATTTCTCCGAGTTCTTTGTCAATAGCACCATACTTACCATACTCAACCACACGTCCTATTTCTTTGCCATCTTTCATCACTATAAAAGTTGGAACATTGGTTATTTTGAAAGCTTTCTCAAATCCATTAAGTGCAGTTTTAGCCCTGTCCATTCCAACCAAAGTAATCTTATCATTACTCACGCCGCCTTTATCTGCAAGCCTGTAGAAAACCGGAAGCAGGTTTTGCGTATCATGGCACCATGTTCCGCCAAAAACAACAAAATGCACGTTGTTGCCATTTGTTTGAAAAGCTTGTACCGCAGCAGCATTAGCTGTGCCATATTTCATGTTCTCTTTAAACCACTTGAAGCTCGTGTCGTTTTCTATAGTCGCCCGATCGATATAACCTTTAAGAATTTTTGATTCAGCATCATGTGTTACTTCATAGGTTCTTGTTTCAGTAACCTTAAGTGTTCTTTGAGCAACACTACATGAAGTCAGAATAAAAGAGGCAATTATAAGAGATGATAATATTGTTTTCATCATTGCAAGTTAGCCTTCAACTCTAATAAAAAGGACTTAAACTTTTGCAAAGATTGTGTAAGCTGCAGTTGAGTATCAGCCTTCTTTCTATTTCCTTTAATGTAGTCTTTTGCTCCATCAATCGTATACTTCCTGTCTCGTAAAAGATGATATATTAGTTGAAGATTTTTTACATCCTCCGGTCTGAACATCCTGTCACCTTTCCTGTTCTTCCTTGGTTTTAAAATATCAAATTCAGTTTCCCAAAATCTAAGCAGCGAAGTATTTACTTTAAACCACCCTGCAACTTCACTAATGGAATAATACTGCTTCTGAAATAATATCTCATCTTCCGGAATTTCAATCAAGTCAACTTCTGCGTCAATATCCTTAAAAGATTTTCTTCCTCTTTTTTGTAGTGTTTTTACCTCCCTAACATTCAAGACTTCCAAAGAGGGAGCTTCAATTATTTCACGCTCGTTTGTATCAATGTTCTCCTCAGTTAAACCGATCTCTTCTTTCACCTTTACTTCCCCTATTTCCGGCGCTTCCTCTTTTTGTACATGCTTAAGTTTTATTCTAATTCTTGCATCAGCAAAAACAACTGCATCTTCGATAGCTGTTCTTTTCTCACCATCAAGAACTTCTGCAATCATTTCTTCCTTAGGTACAGTATGTAATTGGTGTGCTAAAGTAACTTCAAGTGCAAGTTGCTCCTTAGCAATGTTCACTGCTTCATCATTTGTACTAACAGGTTCAATAGCTTCTTCTGCCTCTTTCCTTTCAGGGGCGTCGGTCTTTGTACCTAATGAAAATAAATCTAGTTGTCCCATGTAGTAAAAATACTAAATGCATTCTCCTTTTTAAAACCTATACCTCAAAAGTGGGAAAGTTGTAGATAACGTTCTTTAATCAAAACTTTGGTTACTCGCCTTGGCAAGTTTCAATATTCTCTCGAACTGTTCAGGGCTCAAATCATTATAGAAATAATAAACCGGGTCAACCGGTTGCCCATTTTTATGTACCTCATAGTGGCAATGCGGACCAGTACTTTTACCTGTAGAACCAACCCATCCAATTATTTCTCCTCGCTTGATTGATTGCCCGCCCCTGCTTTTGATACGTACCATGTGCCCATACAGCGTTTCATACCCATAACCGTGATCAATAACAACATGATTACCGTAACCTGTTTCATTATAATTAGCCTCCTTAATTCTGCCATCAGCAGTTGCATAAATAGGTGTACCCTGCGGAGCCGTAAAATCCAGTCCCGCATGAAATTTTGTTACTTTATAAACCGGGTCAATCCTTGTTCCAAACCCTGAAGCAATTCGGTTAAGATCTTTATTACTTATCGGCTGTATGGCAGGAATAGATGCAAGTAGTTTTTCCTTGTTCCTAATCATCTCATCAATCTCTCCAAAACTTTTGCTCTGAAAATCAACCCTGGTAGTTAGTTGATTTAGCTGTGTAACCAGCCCGTTTATTAACTCGTTATCTCCCAGCCGCTGCACATACCTGATCTCTTTATCTTTTTCAATTTCTTTTGCACGGGCGCTATCGGGTATAGGGTTCGCCTCAAAGATCGCCCGGTAAACTTCATTATCTCTTTTTTCCAGATCAGCCATCTGCTTCTGCAACTCCTTTACCCGCTGATCCATTAAAGTATAACTCAGTTCATAATCTTCTATTTGTTCACGCAGTATTCTTTCGTTAGGCGAGCCGATGTATCTAAACCCAAACCACACAATTAAGCCTGCAGTTACAACGGAAGTAGCTAAAAATCCAAACACCCTCAAAAGTTTTACTCTTAACGGAACCTCTAATTTCTCGTATCGGAGGGTATGGGTATTATAGAAATATTTTACTTTCTTCAAACTTCTTATTTCTCAATAACTGTTTATAAATAGTTTGAACCAGCTTTGTTTATTGCACCGGTTAGGCTTTCTGGTAATTTTTATGTTACCGGCATTTCCAACCTACTCAACATCGTTGCGTCGCACTCTTCAGGTTTCTGTTCGTTGTTCAGCTTCAGCTTCCCCCACAATTCTCTTCCAATTATCAAACACACTAAAGAACCCTGGTACGCTTATCTATTCACACGTCCTTCAAACCTTATATGTCCATCTCACATCTTCCAGCAGCATCTCCCGACTGCTGACTTCTCTCTCCCACCTTCTCCCTACCTTTGCCGCCTTGCAATGCAGGCAAATATAATTTTTTGCTTCATAAACTATAAGCTAAATATTTAGTGAATCATGATGACCAGTGCCGAAATAAGAGATCAGTTTCTAGAATTCTTTGCCTCTAAAGGACATGCCATTGTACCCTCAGCACCAATAGTTGTAAAAAATGATCCTACGCTTTTGTTCACTAATGCAGGCATGAACCAATTCAAAGATTACTTCTTAGGAAATAAGAGACCTGAAAACCCACGCATTGCAGATACACAAAAGTGCTTACGTGTAAGTGGCAAACACAACGACCTTGAAGAAGTTGGTGTTGATACCTACCACCACACTATGTTTGAAATGCTTGGCAACTGGAGCTTTGGTGACTACTTTAAAAAAGAAGCAATCGAGTGGAGTTGGGAGTTATTAACACAAACATTAAGACTCAATAAAGATCGATTATATGTGAGCATTTTTGCAGGAGACGACAAAGAAGGTTTGCCTCGCGATGATGAAGCATACAACGAATGGAAAAAATGGATCTCAGAAGATCGGATACTTCCTTTTGGTAAGAAAGATAATTTTTGGGAAATGGGCGATACAGGCCCATGCGGCCCTTGCACCGAAATTCATGTTGATACAAGAAGTGATGAAGAAAGAAAAGCTGTTCCTGGTAGAGATTTAGTTAATGGAGATCATCCGCAGGTAATTGAAATATGGAACAATGTATTCATACAATTTAATCGCTTAAAAGATGGCAGCCTTGAACCATTGCCTGCAAAGCATGTAGATACAGGAATGGGTTTTGAAAGGCTGGTGAGAGTTTTACAACATAAGAAAAGTAACTATGATACCGATATCTTCTCCGGAACAATCACTGCATTAGAACAACACACCAATAAGAAATATGAAGGCAACGATGAGAAAAGAGATATCGCCTTCCGTGTAATTGCCGATCATATACGTGCTATAGCTTTCACCATTGCAGATGGACAATTACCTTCAAACACAGGTGCAGGTTATGTTATAAGAAGAATACTTAGAAGAGCCGCAAGATATTTCTACTCTTACCTTGATTATAAACAGCCATTGCTGCATAAACTTATGCCAGTATTGGCTAAGCAATTTGAAAGTGTTTTCCCCG
>DASVST010000341.1:0-16634 GCA_036387965.1 Segetibacter sp.
CTCTTATTGGGTTGAACTCAACATAGGTCTCAAGTCCTTTACTAGTGCTTGCACCCACGTTTGTGATTAAACGATAGCTGGAAACAGGCGTAGTAGAAGTGTTATTAACAGTAACTGTTCCAACACGGTTGTTATACTGAAGGTGAAAGCCACTTACATCAAACTGAAGATAGTTTTTTACTTTACCACGATAGCCAAAATCGAGATTGTAGCCTTTAGCATCTTTTAGATTAGGGTCAACCACATCGGTAGTTGGAGGCGCCTGTAAATTTGCAAACTGGATTGGACGATAAGCCTGTGCATAGCTTGCATAAAACTCTGTCTCTTTCGTTATATGATATTCGGCACCAATTCCACCCAAAACGAAACTTCTACCGCGTGTAATATTTTGAAGAGTAATTTCTGAACCATTTGAAGCGAATCCATTTCTGCCGGAGGCTGAACCTTCTAACCATTCATAACGTACACCGGGAATGAGGATAAATTTATCAGTAATTCTAAATATATTTTCTACAAAAACCGCTGCGTTTTTTGAAGTGAACGTTACATCTCTTGAGTAAATTCCGATCACTGTCATATCATAATCAGTTCCTGTAGTTCCTTTTCCATCAGCTCTTCTATAAGTTGAACCTGTGTACAAACGAATACCGCCCGAGAAAGTATTCTTCATACGTCCAAGAGAATAATCAGTAAGAATACGGCTCTCCAAACCATAGTTGCGGTACTGATCAATATTCAAAACACGATTATTGTAATCTCGTGTAGCTGTATTTATACTATCTTTTATATTGATGGATTGCAAAAAGCCAACGCTGTTTCTATCTCCTATTGTTGCAAATAATTTTGTGTTCCAACGTGTATGATCATTGATCTGGTAGTTAGCAATTATAGCAGGGTTAGTCCATGTAATATCGAACCAATTACGACTGCGATAGCTTTTTTGAGCATCAGCATAAACCATCGAGTCGGTTAAACCGCCTGCCTGCTGGCTGCGGATATTAGAGCGCATTAACTCAGCTGTAAGAGAAAATTTAGGATTGAACTTATAGGTAACAGTGCCAAATCCAGCATTGGTATAGTAACGGCTGTTTTGTCTCCAGCCCTCGCCATTCCTATGATCGAAAAAACCATAATAATGAACTTTTTCAGTTTTGCCACCTATAGCGTTATATGAATTGATGAGGTTGTTGCTACCTACGGTTTGTTGCGTTTCAAATTCAAAAGGTTTTGTTACTTCACTTCCATTACGTAAGATGTAATTTATCAAACCACCAAACTGCGGACCATATTGCAAAGAGCCTTGTCCACGAACAACTTCGATACGCTGTACAGCTTGCAATTGTGGGTTGTAATAAGCTTCTGGATAACCAAAGGGGTCAGCTGCAATATCATACCCATTTTGGCGTACATTAAATTCCCAGCTACGGTTGGGACTTAATCCACGAGCAGCAATACCAATTTGGATACCGCTGGGGTCACTTTCCCAGATATGAATACCGGCAACCTTTGCCATTACCTGGCGCATATTATTAGTAACTACGTTTCCCTGAACATTATCAAGAACAATCAGCGCATTTTTCTTTCCTGCGTATATGCTGGTTCCAACAATTTCCGGCATTTGCTGGTAATCACTTTTACTATTGCGACCCACCACTGTTACATCTTCTAAATATTTTGCTTTAATAGTATCTTTCTGCTGATGGGTGCTATCTGCTGTTTGAGCTGTTAAAACTTTGCTTATCAATATCATTGACAGCAACACAGGTAATCTTCTTTTCATTCACTTTCTTTTTCGAGCCGCAAATTGCTTCGCTGCAACGAAATTTCAATTACGTTTTCAGGAAATGATGTGACGAAATGCGGAAAACGTGAGAACACAGATTAGATACTGAACTTTTTTCCGCTGACATATAAATTATTTCTAACTATAAACCTGTAAGGAAGCAAAGCGTCTTCGGCGGCATAATCAACACCTATCCTTGGTGTAGGAATAATATCAGCTGGGTCATAATTAAAACCATCATCTGCAATAAAGATATCATCACCTTTCAAATTGTAACCTGTATGCTTTGTGTAGATACCTAAGGCTTTGGAAACATTGCCCGGACCTCGTGTAAGGTCATAACCTGCTTTTGATTTATTCGTTCGCTCAAGCATGATGTCTATTCCTTTTATAGGCTCAACGGCTCTAATCAAAACAGCGTTAGGTATATCTTCTATATTGGTAACCACATTAAAAAGATGGTGGATACCATAACATAAATAAACATAAGCAACACCACCAGGGGCATACATAATTTCTGTTCTATTCGTTCGTCTACCGTTCCATGCATGAGATGCTTTATCTGCGACACCATTATAGGCTTCTGTCTCAACAATTCTACCTGCTGTTAATTTACCTTCAAACTGCGTTATTAATATTTTACCAATAAGTTCTTTAGATATTCCGACAACATCTCCACGCTCATAAAATGATGCAGGTAATTTTTTCCATGATTCACTTATTCTCTCTTTCATAAATCCATTGTCTCCTTTCAGCATATATTTACATGTGCATACGAAATGAAGGGTAAATTTATATAACAAAAACTTTCCTGTTGCTTAAAGACATTGTAATTGCTATACAAGCCTACGGACAAGCGCATAAATTTATTCGTCGTCATAACCTTTGGAAGTGGATAATTATACCAGGAATTATTTACATGCTACTGTTTTTTGTAAGCATGTATTTTTTTGGTAAGAGTGCTTCGAGTGTTGTTGATTTTATCATGATCAAAAGCGGCTTGCGCAGCTACACCCAGGAAATGCACAGCCGCATCATCGGCTTTTTTGTTACGATCGGAGGCCTTATTTTATGGCTGATATTAATGCTGTTCTACTTCTCCCTTTTTAAATATTTATGGTTGGTTGTTGGGTCACCAATCTTTGCATATCTAAGTGAAAAAACAGAAGCAATAATTGAGGGAAAAGATTATCCTTTTAGCTTTAAACAATTGATAAAGGATATTTTAAGAGGTGTTCAAATTGCCCTGCGGAATACCTTATGGCAAACAGTTTATACAATTTCTATTCTTATTATTTCCCTTATTCCTGTAGTGGGATGGGTTACTCCGGTTTTTGCTTTATTGATTGAGTGCTACTACTATGGTTTTTCAATGCTTGATTATAGTTGCGAAAGAAACAAGCTTACTGTATCGCAAAGCATACATTTTATAGGAAGCAGAAAAGGCTTGGCTATAGGAAACGGATTGTTGTTTTACCTGATGCATTTAGTGCCTGTTTTGGGATGGATACTGGCACCTGCTTATGCTGTAATTGCAGCAACTTTAAGCATGTATCCAATGAAAGTTAATCGTTAGGAGAATGAAGGGTACCGTTTATCTAATACCAACAGTGCTATTCGAAAATGCCACGGAAACAATCCCTGTCTATGTATTGGAATCAATAAAGAAATGTCACGTATTCTTTGTTGAAAATGAACGAACAACACGCAGGTTCTTTAAAAGTATCTGGAAGGACATGGTGATTGAAGATTATGAATGGTTTACTATACATAAGGCTGAAGCAGAAGTGCAGCAAAAATTTGTGCAGCTAGTTAATGATGGAAAAAATATTGGAATAGTTAGTGAAGCAGGATGCCCCGGGATTGCTGATCCGGGACAATTGTTAATAGAAACTGCACAAAAGATAAATGCGTTTGTTAAGCCTTTGGTTGGTCCAAGCTCAATTTTATTAGCGTTGATGGCAAGTGGAATGAATGGACAGATGTTTCAATTTGTCGGGTATTTACCAATAGATAATGCTGCAAGAAAAACTGCAATAAAAGAATTGGAGAATGAATCTACGAGAAAACAATGCACACAAATATTCATAGAAACTCCTTACAGAAATAATCAGCTTATCAAAGAGTTATTAGCTACCTGTAAAAACGAAACAAGGTTATGCATCGCGGTAGATATAACTGCCCCCTTTGAAAATATAAAAACAAAAACAATTGCAGAGTGGAAGAAAGAAACGCCTGACATTCATAAACGGCTGGCAATATTTCTTATTTATGCGCCTTATAGCCCGTATTTATCTACTAAATAAATTAAGGCAGCCATATTGATTGCACCCAGGTTTAATTCTCTTTTATTAACTGCTTCAAATACATCGCTGCGGGCATGGTGCAAATCAAAATATCTCTGGCTATCTACCTGCAATCCGGCTAGCGGAGTATTAAATGTCCTGTTTAAAGGTCCAATGTCTGCACCGCCACCACCAGATGTTAATTCATACACTCCATAAGGTGTTAGCAGTTCTGCCCATGGTTGTATCTTTTTTACTTTATCCACACTCATTGTAAAACCAAAGCCTCTCGGGGTAAAACCTCCACCATCGCTTTCAAGTGCGAAAATGTGCTTTTCATTTTTTGCTTTTGCTACTTCAGCATATTTATCTCCACCACGCAAACCATTTTCCTCATTTGCAAATAATACAAACCTTATCGAGTTCTTTGGTTTATAACCCAGGGCTTTTAATGCTCTTAATATTTCAATCGTTTGCACTATGCCGGTACCATCATCATGTGCACCTTCATTTACATCCCAACTATCAAGGTGTCCACCAACTGTTATGTAACTATTAGGATTTTCCGTTCCTTTTAATTCTGCAATTACATTATGATCTACATCGTCAGGTAAAAAGTATCCATAAGTTGTAAAAGAAACTTTTACGTTCTTGTTTTCCTTGCAAGCGTTCCATAAGTAATCTGCATCCTGCAAGCCTAAGGCAGCTGCAGGTATCTTCGGAAACGAGTCATTGTAAGCCATTGCACCTGTGTGCGGGTTGTTATCGGTAGCTTCAGTTAAGGACCGGATGAGCACACCAATGGCGCCATATTTTGCAGCACGGCTTGCCCCGTTTCTTCTATAAACTCCACCCTGTCCATACGAAGTTCCGGGACGAAGGTTTGTAGGATTAAAAGCATGGTTGTAAAAAACAATCTTCCCCTTTACTTCATCTTTTCTTCTTTCCAATTCATCAAAGTTTGCAACAGCTATCACTTCAGCTGAAACTCCTTTTTTACCGCTTCCTAAAGAATTACCAAGCGCTAAAACGTCAAGTTTTCTGCTTTGTTTTTTATTATTTACACTTACTATCGATGCTTTATCCTGACCACCACGAACCCAATGTGGCACCATGCACTCCTGTAAAAAAACTGCATCAGCACCAGCCTGTTCCATAACTGTTTTACCCCATTGCGCAGCCTGGTCGTATTGTTTTGATCCTGCTAAACGACCACCAATCTGTTTAGTCAGATATCTTAGGTTTTCGTATGCCTGTCCATTAGCTAAAATCTCGTTCGAAATTTTTCTAATAAACGTCGAATCATTTTTTTGCTGTGAAGTAGCGGCGATGGGGATTAGCACCAGGAGTACAAACAATTTTCTCATGTAGAATTTTTAGTGCAGCTAAATTACTGAATGTTATTGTTCGAAATAAAATGTTACTATTAAACCTAATGGTGAAATTATTGTTACTTCGTGTAAGGCAAGGGTGTGATGAAGAGGTTTATGTAAGAAGCCTGGAGATCAAAATATATTCTCCGGTACAAGTGTGCGACGCAACGATGTTGATAGCAGGACAAATGCCGGAAACAAAATAATCAAAATGCGAATCGGAATTGTTTGTTATCCAACGTTTGGTGGAAGCGGTGTTCTTGCAACTGAACTTGGAAAAGCCTTGGCTGATAAGGGTCACTCAGTACATTTTATTACTTACCAGCAACCGGTTAGGTTAAATGTTTTTAATACAAATATTTTTTATCATGAAGTGCGGGTGCCAACGTATCCGCTATTCGATTATCCACCATACGAGGTTGCACTTGCCAGTACAATGGTTGATGTTATTTTGACGCACGACCTTGATTTACTTCATGTACATTATGCGATTCCACATGCTTCGGCTGCGTATATGGCTAAGAAAATTTTAGAGCAAAAGAATATTAAAGTACCTGTTATCACTACACTTCATGGTACTGATATTACTTTAGTAGGTAAGGATAAAACATACGCCCCGGTTGTTACTTTTAGTATTAATGAAAGTGATGCAATAACTGCTGTTAGTGACAACCTGAGAGCTGAAACTTATAGATCGTTTAAGATCACAAAGGAGATTGAGGTGATCTATAATTTTGTGGATGTAACACGATTTAGTAAAAAGCCTATTGACGCTTTCAGAAAAGTAATAGCGCCTCTTGAAGAAAAAATTCTTGTACATGCATCCAACTTCCGAAAGGTAAAAAGAGTAAATGATGTGGTGCGGATTTTTGCAAATGTGAGGAAGGAAATGCCTGCTAAACTATTAATGGTCGGCGATGGTCCTGAACGACCCGCAATGGAAGACTTAGCAAGAGAATTAAATGTGTTTGAAGACATTCGTTTCTTAGGTAAGCAAGACCAGATGGAAGAAATACTCGTAGTGAGTGATGTATTTTTATTGCCTTCGGAATATGAAAGTTTTGGTTTAGCCGCTTTGGAAGCAATGGCTGCAAGCATGCCTGTAATAAGCAGTAATGCAGGTGGCTTACCAGAGATAAACATTCATGGTAAAACAGGCTTTATGGCCGATGTTGGAGATGTAGAAACCATGAGCCGCTGCGCCATAGAATTGTTACAAGACGAAGAAAAGCTAAACCTGTTTAAGCAACAGGCTTACGATCATGCATGCACGTTTGATATCCATAATATTATACCTCAATACGAAAAACTTTATAGCAGGTTTTGCAGAATGGATTGCGAATAACGTTACCTAAAACTTTAAAATGCGCCTTACTTTCTTTCTCTTTATCACATTGGCTTTTGTGTCATGTAAGCAAAACAACTCAACTGCTGATAAACCTGCAGAACAATTGCTTGACTCTGTTTTTACTATCAGCGGAATTGTAAATGGAGCAGGTAGCGGATCAGTTGTGGTGCTGCAATTTTTAGGTACTGACAGAAAACCAGATACAGCTAACATAACAGGAAATCAATTCGAGTTTAAAGGAAAAGCAGCTGAAGCTTTGGTTGCAGATATTTATATTCCACAAGAATCGCACGAACCCGTTAAAGGATTGAAACTGGTTGTTGAAAATTCAGTTATCAATGTTGAAGGAAAGATAGATTCATTTTTTGCTGCCACAGTTATTGGTGGAATTTCAAACAATGACTTCAACACGTTAAGAAAAGCCCTGTTGGTATATGAAGATTCGCTGGAGATGATTGGAATACGTGGAGAAGAAGCTAACATCGCTGGTGATTCAGTATTAAGTGCTAACCTTCATGAACAATATTATACTCTCGAAAAAGAGAAAAATACAACCATCAAACAATTTGCAATTGAACATCCTAAAAGTATTGCGGGAGCTTATTTTGTAACGACTGTGTTTGATTATAGCGTAAGTGAATTGGATTCTATTTATAATGCTTTTGATTCAACCATAAAAAATCACCGGTACGTTAACAAAATAAAGGAAGGCATTGATGCGATAAGACGTACATCCATTGGGCAAATAGCCCCGGATTTTGAACTGAAAAACTTAAACGGCAAATCAGTTTCTTTATCATCCCTGAAAAGCAAATATGTTTTTGTTGATTTTTGGGCGAGCTGGTGTGCGCCATGCCGTGCTGAGAATCCAAATTTGGTAAAAACTTATAAGCAATTTAAAGGCAAAGATTTTGAAATTTTGGGAGTATCGTTAGATGATAATAAGCAGGAGTGGTTACAGGCCATTAAAAAAGATAAACTAACATGGCAACATGTAAGCGATTTAAAAGGCTGGGAAAGCAGTGTAGTACCTTTATATGGCTTAAGAGGAATACCTGCCAATTTTTTAGTAGATACAACCGGGAAAATAATAGCACGTGATATGCATGGCGATCAACTGCAGAAAAAACTTGAAGAGATATTTAAAAAGCCCCAGTTATAAAGAAACAGGGAGTTCCTTAGACTTTTTTCCAACAGGTACAATATAACCTTTGTCGTACGATAATTCAGAACCCTTAGAATTATAAATGATCTTATAACCTGCAACCAATCTTTCTGATTTTTCCAGCACATTATTGATGTTAACTTCCCTGAATAATGCACTTTCCTCTGCGGGATAATTCTTCAGCTTACCTTCATCAATAACTTGCGACCAAACCAATTGCTGGCTGCTGCCTTTGTATTTCCAAATGCTTAGTAAAACCTTTGCCTTTGATTGCTTATATAATGGAGAAGTATAATCAGAAGCGGCAAAAACTGAGAATCTGATCGTTTTGCTTACCGGTATTTCCGGCTTAATAATATCTGTAACGTTTCCTTGTAAAGCTATACTGAATAATATTGGACCTAATAATAAAAAACTCTTTTTCATAATCACTGTTTCATTTCCGGGCGCAAAGGTAAGTGCTTTTAATGGTTTTTTAAGGTTGAAATTGGTATAAGTGGGTGATTAACATTACTAATGGTCTTGTTTATCTTTCAAGAAAGAGTTGCTTTGAGAGTTAAACAAAAACGTATTTAATTCTCTTTTATTGAAGACAATCAATAAAAATCTTTTTCTTAGTTACATATAAACCATCTATTTTACCAACTCAAACCAAAACAGCAAACCCTTGCAAAGTGTACTTACCCTTAACGGCATAACTAAGTTTTATGGAAAGATTCAAGCCTTAAATAATGTTTCTTTCAGTGTACCCGAAGGCTGTGTATTTGGTATACTCGGGCCTAATGGAAGTGGAAAAACAACTATGCTTGGTATTGTGATGGATGTACTTAAAGCAACTTCAGGCACCTTCAGTTTTTTTGGCGAAGCAGCTAATGCTGAACATCGAAAGAGTGTGGGAACTTTATTGGAAACACCCAACTTCTACCATTATTTATCAGGAGAAAGAAATTTACTGATTGCAGCAGAAATAAAAGGAAAAGGAAAAGAAGATATACCAAGGGTACTTGAAATGGTAAATCTCGCAGAGCGTAAAACAAGCAAATTCAGCACATATTCTTTAGGTATGAAACAGAGGCTTGCTATTGCATCGGCACTGCTGGGCAATCCGGGAGTGTTGGTTTTGGATGAGCCAACAAATGGATTAGACCCTGTAGGAATTGCTGAAATAAGAGAATTAATAAAGCGACTTGCCGGCGAAGGAAAAACAATAATAATGGCAAGCCATTTATTGGATGAAGTAGAGAAGGTTTGTACCCATGTTGCCATTCTAAAAAGAGGAACGTTGTTAACTGCCGGCGCTGTTAATGAGGTATTGGTTAACGAAGATATTGTTGAGATTTCAGCTTCAGATACACACAGGCTTGAGCAGGTAGTAAAAACATTAAACGGTTATACCGACATAAAGAATGTTGGAAGTTGTATCCAGGTGTTTTATGAAACAGGCACAGCTCAGTTAGATGTAATAAATAAACATTGCTTTGAAAATGATATTGTGCTGAATCATCTTCAATTGAAGAAAAAAAGTCTAGAAGCAAAATTCTTTGAATTAACCAACTAAACTTACCCGCTATATATGTTACAATTATTAAAAGTTGAGTGGATGAAGGTGAAAAATTACCGCACCTTCTGGGTATTATCAGCATTATACCTGATCAGCATTTTTGGTGTCAATTATATTGTCCACCATATTCAGAGTCTTACGCCCAGGAAAAATGATATGGCAAATATGCTTTTGGGCGCTCCGCCTTTCGAGTTTCCTGAAGTTTGGCAGAGCGTAAGCTATGTAAGTAGCTTTCTCTTATTTATCCCCGGACTACTTATAATAATATCATTTACAAACGAATTCAGTTTTAAAACACATAGGCAAAATATTATTGATGGCTGGAGCAGAAAGCAGTTTATACTAGTGAAAATGCTCCTCACCTTTATACTGGCTCTTGTGTCCACTCTTGCTGTTTTTCTTACAGCTTTTGGTTTTGGTTTGTACGAAGGTGGTCAGGAGGTAAGCTTCGAAAAAATAGAAAACATAGGATACTTTTTTGTGCAGGCACTTAGTTATTCGGCAGTTGCCCTATTATTTAGTTTGCTCTTTAAAAGAGCTGCTATTGCAGTAGGTGTTTATTTCCTTTACGCCTTTGTACTCGAAAATATGCTTGCAGGTCTTCTCAACCACTACGTAAATAACTCTGGCAGGTATTTACCATTAGAATCAACAGATAACCTGATACCTTTTCCTTTTTTAAGAAATGTGGTTAAGCAGTTTACTACTGAAACGAATGTGACTGTATTACTAGCAGTGTCTGCTGCCTACCTTTCTATATACTATGTCATTAGTATCAGGAAGTTTCAGCGGGATGATTTGTAGAAAATCTCTTCCTGAGCATAGAATATCTACTTCGTTCATTATACCTAAAATGAAAAATGAAATAATCTTTATCTCCCTTTTTTCATTCCTTCTGTGTGATGCTCACTCGCAACCGATTTTACCAAAAATCAAAGCCCAAAAAAATCTTTGCAGCAAGTACATACCATGCGAACCTTGCGACTCTTCCAAAAGGTTGCCAAGCATCTGCAACTCAACGAATATTTTTGAAGCAAGGATAACCATTGTAGATTATGAGAACAGAATATTTAAAGAAGTGGCTATCTCATATGATTCAACAAACAAATGGACTGCTATTGAAGCTGTTGATTCAATGATTAGTTCAAGAGAATCAAAATTAATTCTTGCCTTAAAGGTAAAATACATAAAACTACAGCCCAGGCAAAGCTTTGACTCTATTTATAACAAGCTTATTGAAAATGGTGTTCACACTCTTCCAAATCAAAGGAATATAGGCCGCTTTTCATTTCAGGCAGGACAATTCCCATATGTAGTTTCTTTAAAGGTTTATGACCAATTTAGAATGTTTAGTTTTGGTGATGCTGCTGAATTAATAAAGCGATTTCCCAGCTTAGAAGCTATTTACTAGTGAATTAAAGAAAGAGTAGTACCAGTCTTTATTTAAATGCAAGATGTCTCCCCTTGATTAAATTCATCCTTTGGAAGTAAGATCGTTCAAGGCCACCTCAATAGAGGGATACAGAAACGTAAACCCCGCCTCTCTTACCTTTTCACTGCTTACGGTAACACTTTTCAAAACCTCTATACTCATTTCGCCAAACAGCAGTCTTATAACAAATGCCGGCACATGTAAAGGGATAAAAAAGCTACCTCTCATTTTAGAGGCCAACTTCAACATCAGCTCTTTATTTGTAACAGGTCCCGGAGCTACAGCATTATAAACTCCTTTAATTTCTTTTTCCATTGCATATATAAACAACCTGCACAGGTCGTCAATATGTATCCAGCTTACTAATTGCTTTCCGTTTCCTAATACTGCAGCGACACCTGCTTTAATTGGTTTTTTAAATTCTTTTAATGCTCCGCCGTCGTTACTTAAAACAATGCCAGTTCGCAATTTCACTAAACGTTTTCCAAGTCTTTCTACAGGTGAAATACTTTCCTCCCACTGCTTGCATGTCTCTCCTAAAAATTCAGTATCGGCAGCAGCATCTTCTGTAAAACCCTTTTTTCCTCTGAACTTTTTTTCGTCAGCGCCATACCAACCAGTTGCAGAAGCACTGATTACAGCTTTCACATTATTAGGCGTTTCGGCTAATGCCTTAACCAAAAGTGCGCTGCTTAACGTTCTGCTTTCTACTATTTCTTTTTTTCTCTTTCCGCTCCATCGTTTATCAGCCACAGCCGCACCGGCAAGATGAATTATATAATCAGCTTTCCGCACCGCTTCTTCATCAATAGTTTGCTTATCTACATTCCATTGTGCGTAGCTTACAGAAGTATTTTCTGAGTTTGTGATTCCATTGCGTGAAAGGATGATAACATGATAGCCTTTATCAATTAAATGTTTTGTAAGAGCAGTGCCAACCAATCCTGTTCCGCCTGTAATTAGTACAGTTTGCATATATGTGTTTTGGTAAAGACTACTTGATTATTTTTTCTATTCGCACCAATTTCCCTTCCTCATTAACCCCTTCAACTATTACTCTGAAAGCAGTCGTCATATCGTTATTATAGAACTGGAACTGTACTTTTTGCTTCGTTGCATCCATTAAAATATATGGGTTCCAATACAAGGTTGATCTGTAATCTGCGAGAACATCAGCCGATGCCGACCTTGTAGAATAATCAGGTGAATAAAATTCTTTGTATGCAGAATATCCTACTACTTTATTGGAAGCAAGTCCTTTGCCGGCGATAACTGGAGCATCTCCGCCCCTGCGTGTGTATATCACAATTGTACCACCGCTGCCTCCACCAGATGCACCAAAGAAAGGTGGACGGAAAACTTTCACATACGCAATATCATTAACGCTTAAAGATGATAAGTAGTCCGCATCCACAGACATCTCATTTATAAATATTGATGTTGGGCTATTTCTCCATTCCACGTTAACTGCGCCCATCAAACCTCTGTTTATTCTTATTCCCGGAACTTTGGATTCTAGAAAAGTAAAAATATCGCTTACAAAAGCATTATCGTTCAAAAGATCAAATGAATAAGCATTACTTCCCGAAAATAAACCTGAAGCATATTTCCTGTCCATTTCTTCCAGCGCAGATAGCGGCCGTGTTTTTACGGTCACTGTTTCTAAAACATTTCCTTTACCAGCCCATGTACTTCCAAACTTAATGATTTGATCTGCAAAAACACGGCTCTTTGCCAGCGCAGAATCTGACGCAGATAATGAAACGGGTGGCAGTGCCGGCACATTAAGTTTGTTATATCCTTTATACGACCCGTTATCAAACTTAATAGTAACCTTGCTTTCAAGTCTCCTGTTTTTAGCAAACTGATGAAACACACTTATAGTATCAAAAAAAACGACGTTTGGTTGAGAAAAAACATCTGTTCCTGTTTTAGGCATTTCCAACACCTGCATACTTGAGTCTGCCGATCGTATAAATGCTGTTATAGATTCATCTTTTCGTAAAGGAGCAGATGGTGATAATCCAAACACTTTAGCGGTTAAGGTTAAGTATGATGTGTCAGGAAATGCTATAACAGGTGTTTTGTTCTGAACAACATCTCCCCAGTTATAACGCCTCCACCCATTAGTAAGCATTACCAGGTCAAGATTATTTTTACCTGAGCTGTCAGCAAAATAGTACTCAGGGTTGTGTACATATCCTTTCAAATCTCCTGTTAACAGTAACCGGGAAATTATGTTATCACTATTTGGTTTTTCTTTAATGTCAGCATCAGTTACTGAAACAGAAAGGTTACTCAATAAAGTATCTCCAACTTCAATTTCAAAAACATTTTTTGCTCTTTTATTTATGTTAGTTGTTATTGGTTCAACCTTAGCGATGAGGGTGTAATCATCATTGTTTATCATTGCGATACGCTCAGCAATTGGTTTCCAATTTTCATCAAATAATGAGAACTGGATAATTCCTGAAGGTTGTTGATCTATAGCGAAACTCCCACTGTTCATTATAGACTTTGTCAAAGGAATTTTGGCTTTATAAATCACTTGCTGGGCAACATGGGCGACGAGATGCACCGTATGCAAATTTGAGGAAGCATTGATTGTTCTTTTTACAACAAATACTTTTTTACTTCCAGCTGAAAAAATGTTTAAAACAGCTCCCTCCTGTTTAGCAACAGGTAATGTTGCAGTTCGTATAACACCTGCATCATCAGTGTAAGTTGCTGTGTATGTTTCATTAATATCAGGCATTAGTTTGAAAATACCCATTCCATCGTGTTGAGTATTGATAGCTGCAACAACTTCTCCTTTTAAATTTTTGATGCTTCCTTTCACATTTACTGGCATTCCATAATTGTCATTTGCCTTAAATGCTACAACAGATTCTAACGTGCTTACCAGATCGCCACCTTCGGGAAAAAACCTTAGGCTAACATTTGAAGCTTGCTTAACCTGCGGTGCAGAAGCACCTGTTTTATTTAATACCATCAATTCTTTAGTAAAGAAAAATGACGAATCAAAGTTTAGCATCCATGCTGTGTAGCCTCGAAATCTTAGATTGTTCGCAGAAAAATTATCAGGGATATCAAAATTACCTGCAGCTGATGCTTCCGACACAGGATATACCTTACGCTGTATCACATTTCCTTCATTATCTAACAACTCTGCATAAAAGTTTTTGCTGGCTAATGCAGGGGAAAAACCTGCAAAAATGTAAGCTTTAAACCAAATACTTTCGCCTGCCCTGTATACGCTTTTATCAAAATGTACATATACTTTTTGCTGGGGGAATTTTTCGGCATAAACGCTCATCATCGAGTCAACTCTCTGTGCATATAATGAAGAAGAGATTACAAAAAGAATGAGAATGATAAAAGAAGTTGGTTTCTTCATTTCAATAGTTACGTCTTTAAGCTACAAATAATGGCGAGAATAATATTGAACAGTCCTTTAGTACACAGGTAAAAAAAGGCAAAATAGTGACCCTTTTTCAATTCACCATTTATAATTGGTTTTAACAAGCATCTCTATTATCCGACCATGCCAGGCTCTTTCGTGAATCTTCTTCTAAAAGACCTAAAAAACACAGAATAGACAAAAAGAACTGTTCATTTAGGAAATATGATTACGTATGTTACTCAAAGGCAACTAAACTACTACTTTTATATGCAAGATTAAAATTCGCTTATAAGGTATGAATGGTTTCTTTTCGAAAGTAAGTGTCCATACCTTGGGGCTCATTTTCTTACCCTATATAATTAGCTATGATTAAAAAATTACTCATTGTACTGCTCGCATTATTTTCTATTCATACAGTCATTGCTCAAAACCGTATGATTACAGGACTTGTAATGTCAGACAGTCTTCCTCTCCCAGGTGTATCTATCAATGTGAAAGGAACTTCTATAACTACCAGCTCAAAAATCGATGGTAGTTATTCCATATCCGTGCCTGCAAATGCAAGAACCTTAAGCTTTAGCTTTGTTGGCTACCGAACAGAAGATGTTACCTTTGGTACAACAAATCGTGTTGACGTAATACTCGCTTCCGAATCAAAACAACTTGATGAAGTTGTAGTTGCGTTTGGTACTGCAAGAAAAAGAACATTGACCAACTCTGTAGCTCAAATCTCATCAAAAGACTTAGAGCTTCGTCCTATAACAAATTTAACCAATGCTATTGCAGGTGCAGCTCCTGGTGTTCAAACCAATGCAGGCAGAGGTCAACCGGGTGAGGGACCAGACATCCGTATAAGGGGGTTCAGTTCCATTAATAATGGAAATGGACCTCTTTATGTTCTTGATGGTGCTCCTTACGAAGGTGTTTTAAGTAACATAAATGTTGAAGATATTGAAAGCATATCTATGTTAAAAGATGCTTCAGCTGCGGCTCTATATGGTGCACGTGCCGGTAACGGGGTAATTTTAATTACTACGAAAAGAGGAAACGCAAACCGTAACCAGATTAATGTAAAGGTTGCAAGAGGCTTTACCTCCCGTGCATTACCTGATTATGAAAAAGTGGATGCATACGAATATTATCCTTTAATGTGGGAAACACTTCGCAACTCACTTATTTCTTCAACTGTAACACCTGAGCAGGCTGCAATAACAGCTTCGGCAACAATTGCAGATAAATTAGCATCAAATCCGTTTAATGTACCTAATGGAGAAATTGTACGTCCCGATGGCAGTATGAATCCAAATGCAAGATTGTTATATCCCGAAGACCTTAGTTGGAATGACGCATTAAGACAACAGGGAATGCGCAGTGATTATTCATTAAGTATTAGCGGGGGAGCTGGTAAAAATGATTACTATGCTTCTGTTGGATATAATAACGAGAAAGGGTTTTCTCTCCATTCAAATTTTGATAGGTATACAGGTCGCGTAAGGGTTAATACACAACCTAAAAATTGGTTGAAGGTAGGCGTAAACATAGGAATTAATTCTACCAAAACGGACCAGGCTATCGAAAGCAGCGGAATAAATGAAAACCCTTTTTATATTGATTTGATTCAGGGACCAATCTATCCTGTTCATCAGCATGATCCTATTACAGGTGAATATATTTTGGATGCGAATGGAAATAAAAAATTCAATGTCTCTGATACAAGACCATTATTTGCAGGACGAAATGTTGTTCTTGAAACTGAGTATAATGTAAACGAATGGAAACGGAATGCCATTACAGGCAATGCAAATATTGAAGCAGAAATACTAAAAGGATTAAGATTTACCTCGAATTTTGGCTCTAACTTAAATAATTACCGGGCTATAGTATTTGATAACAGAGTTGCAGGTGATGCAATAGGTGTTGGCAGAACATCACGTACCAACACTACTTCTACTTACTTAAATTTAAATCAATTATTAAATTATGAGAAGTCGTTCGGTGCACATGGTGTTAAAGCTTTGTTAGGCCACGAAAGTTATAGCTTTAACTATGATTATTTTGTTGGTACACGCCGGGGTATGATTGTAGATGGAACAACCGTGTTAGACAACTTTACTACTACTACAGCACTGGGTTCTTATGATCGTGATTACAGAACCGAGGGTTATCTTTCAAGAGTTGAATATAATTACTCAAATAAGTATGTAGCTTCTGCTTCTTTCCGTCGAGATGCATCTTCTAAGTTTCATCCTGATAAAAGATGGGATAACTTCTATTCTTTAGGAGG